>JANQHZ010000269.1 GCA_028282445.1 Candidatus Binatia bacterium
AGATCAGCGTCGGCGGCAGGCTGGACAAGGGGACTGGAGCGAGAACCGACTCCGAGTGCCTGAGTAGCCGCCACCGGCGCTGGTGCCTCTCGAGGGATCATAGACGCCCTGGCCATGAGCCCTGCAGGGATTGGAATGTGTACCTTCGATTGCCAACCTTCCGCGCACACCCAAGCTGCCTGTAGTTACTCACAGCTGGACATGGTCGGGCACCGACGATCTTCCTGTGGCGCCAGCGAGAACTAGAGTCTGGTCGTCACCCGATACGTTGCGCTCACCGGGGAGGAGGGAGAGATCTGACGAGAGCGGCGCGGAGCCTGTAGCCTCCGCCACAGTTCGATCGCAGCCCAGCACGCTGCGGATCGAACGAGCGATATCAGGAAGCTGCCTCGCTCGTTCGTGCCGGCGTTGGTCTCCTTCTTCCCGCGGTGATCTGCGGTAGATCATTCTGCGCGGACGTTTTGGTTGTTCCTAATGCGGTGATGGTGGCGGCCCACGTGATTCTCGATATTCGGAATCTGCACCGTGATTTCGCATTCGCTTGGAACACCCTGAGTGGCTGACTAGGGTTCTCGAATGCCGACCATGCTGATCCGAGAACCGAAGCCCGCGCGCCCTTGGGTCATCGCCGTAGTCCTGCTGTTGGCGCAGCTGTGTTCGGTTCCCCTGCAGGCGGAGTTGTGTGTTGGCGACTGCGGCGACGACGGCGCCGTTCAAATCGACGAGTTGATCCTCGGTGTTCGAATCCTGCTCGACGACGCGGAGATCAGCCGGTGCGACAGTCTTGATCGGAACGGCGACGATCGCGTCGTCGTAGCGGAGCTGGCAACCGCCGTGAGGTTCAGCCTCGAGGGCTGCCCCCCTAGTGTTCGCTCCCCGCTCGGCACGGTACCGGACGCGGTCAGCGCGACGCCCGCGGGATTGGTGTATCTGTTGTACGGCTCCATGGGCCAGATCGACCGATGGTCGCTCCCCGAGCAGCGGTACGAGCCTGCACTTCCAGTTGGATCGTCGGCGCGCCAGATGGCGTACTCTCCCGTTCTGGACAAACTGTTTGTCGCACACGTCGCCGACGAGACCGGAGCCCACCGCGTCTCGACTCTCGATAACGACGGGAGGGAGAGAGTCTTCGTCGAGCTCGAGGAGATGCCGCACAGCCTGGTTGCCGCAGGTTCGCACGTCATCGTGTTCACGAACGGCGTGCCTCGAGCTGACCAAATCCTGGTCTTTGATCGGAACGGGCGAGAAACAGACCGAGGGTTCTCTCTCGACCGACCGGCTTCGCTGGCGTGGAGCGACGCGACGAGCCGCCTGTACAGGATATCGAGTACCAGCGAGCCCGGGCTATCGTACTTCGAGATTTCCCAGACGACCGGCCAGTTCGTCGGTGGCAATTCGATCCGCCACCCGGCCGGGATCAGAGGGCCCGTGTACGTTTCAGAGGATGGGGCCAGCGTCGTGACGCGGGACGGTAACATCTACGATCCGACGACATTGGAGTTTGATCGTTCGTTTCCTGGGCGCTTCGGCGACATGATTTGGCTCGACGAAGGCATCGTGACGATCGGCGGTCTGCGCCCGACCACCGTGGAACTGTGGCAGGACGACGGGCTTACCGGCCGCGCCACCATTCCCGGTGCGCCCGGACGGGTGCTGGCATGGGATGGAGGCATTGCGGTCATGACCTACATCCGCCCGATGATGACGATCTACCCCGTCGTCTTCGAAACCGATCGCGACCAGGATGGGATCGCCGATACGGACGATGATTTCCCGGACGACCCCGCCGCCTCGGTGGACGGTGATCGTGATGGCGCGCCGGATGGCTGGAATCCCGGGTACGGCCAGGAGGACAGCATCACCGGCTTGTCCCTCGACGCATTTCCGACCTTGACCGCATGCCAGAGTTTAGAGGACGCGCTCCCCGGAGATCCGAATGTCTGCGACATCGCCAGGGCGATCCCCCCTTACCGACCTGACGATGTCGTGATCGATCATCATGACGTCGTTTATCTGCTCGCCGCCTCTCGGAATCGAGTCTTCCGTTGGAGCGAGGGCGGACAGGAGCACCTGGATCCGATTCCGATTGAATCGGGAGCGCTCTTGATGACTTACGCGCCTGAGCTTGACCGCATCTACCTCGCACACGACGACAGGAGAATTCGACAGATCGATCTCGAGAGCTCTTTCTGCGAGAGTGAATTCTCTTCCACCCAGGGCGATCCAATATCTCTCGCGGCGATGGGGCGTTTTCTGCTCAGCTATTCGACGCGTCAGGTGGCAGTGATCGGCGACGATGGCTCGATCGTCGACGAGGCGCTCGATCTGTTGGGGGTCACGCAGCACCCGGTATGGAGCCCCGCTAATAGGCGGCTCTATTCCTTTTGGGGCGGCTCGCCCAACGACATCCATTACTTCGAAATCGACCCAAGCACTGGAGTCCAGATAGACACCTTGGACAGTCCGCGGCATGGGGGATTCTCCGCGACCCCTCCGATCAGACCATCGCCGCGAGGCGATCTCGTACTTCTAGGGAACGGCGAGCTCTTCGACGGCGACACTTTGTCGCTGCTGGATCCCCTGCCGACCTCGCCGATCGACGCGGCATGGGGTGACGACCAAGTCATGGTGATCGCCCAAGCCGCTGGCACGACCGCGACGGTCATCGAGCAGTGGCGTGTCGATCGCACACCGAGGCGAGCGAGATGGAGTAACGAGCACAGCGAGGAAGTGCCCGGGAGCCCGATTCGTATTTTCCCGACGAGGACTGGATTCGTCGCCATCACGCAAGTCGAGTCGCGACCGGCGTTCTATTCGGTCTCCGTCGTCGACGATGGCGACGATGACGGAGTCCCCACCCCCACCGACCGCTTTCCCCGGGATCCAGCGGCGTCGATCGATTCGGACGGCGATGGCTATCCGGACGAGTGGAATCCGGGCCGCGGCCCGGACGACAGCACGACCGGCCTCACTCTCGACCTCTTTCCGGGCGAGGCGATGTGCGCGCTCGAGACGGATGGAAAACCGGAAGCCCCGGAAATCTGCGATCGCGATGCCGCGATCCCACCGTACCGGCTCACGTACGCCGTACAGGACGATTTCGGCGTCATCTACCTGCTGGCCGCTTCGGAAGGCCGCATTTACCGCTGGTCGGCTCCGTTAGGAGAGCACCTCGCGCCGCTCGACGTCGGCAAGTCTCCGACATCGATGGTGTACAATTCGGTAACCGATCAGCTGCATCTCGGATATCGGGACGGCGAAGTGACTGCCATCAAACTCGGACCTCAGGCGGCCGAACATGCCCTCCTCAAGACTCCCGACTCCGTCAGGGACTTGATCCCGATCGGCCCGCTCCTCTTCGTTTCCAGCTCACGGGTACTACGCGTGTACGACGACTCCGGTGTCTTGGCGTCCGAGGTGTTCTTCAGGACCTTCGCTCATGAGACGCTGTGGAACGAGACCACGGAGAAGATTTACTTCATGAGAATTGAGACCTCACTCGATTCGTGGGATCTCGACCCGACGAACGGTCAGCTGATATCGGGTGAGAGATCGGGCCACGAAATCCGGTCCGCGCTCGAGACCCCCCTGCTCGGTGTCCCGAACAGCGAACAGCTGCTGTTGGGTTCGGGTACCTTCATCGACGGAAGATCCCTCACCGTGATTGATACGCTTCCGGTTTCGTTCGAGGATGCAGTCTGGTTCGAGGACCAGTTGATTCTGCTGAGAGGCGACGAGGTCCGCAGCATCGTGACGCTGGTCGACGAGAATCTCGAACTGGGCGAAGAGACAGTAATCGAAGGCGCTCCCCTCCGGATCTTCGCGTGGGACGATACGGTGACGATCGTGACCGAAGTCGAAGGAAAGCCCCACTTCGAGAGCTTCACTCCCTCACCGTAGGGCTTCGCGGTGCGCCCGGTGTGGATCGGCTTCGAAGCATGTCCCGTTTTTCTCTGGCCGTTCGCCGTCGATTCCGGAGCTCGTCGCTTTTCGCAGCGTTCGCCGATTGTTCCGAATGGAATTGGCGGCAACGTTACTTTGGGGCCTGGATGAAGGGACTTCCCTCGGTATACATCGCACTTCTTCTCCTATCGGCGGCAACGGCCGGCGCGCAGGATTGCAATGCCAACGGCATTCCGGACGTCGATGAAATAGCATCGATCGACTGGGCTGTTGGGCGCACGGTTGCGGACTTCCGCCATGTCGTGGCGGTTGGCGATATTGATGCCGACGGTGACGCGGACTTGATTGCAGAAGCGGTCGACGGGATCTGGATCGGTAGAAACGATGCTGTCGGTTTCGTCAACAATACGGTCAATGTAGGCGCTGACCGATTCAGTACTTCGGCGCGTCTCGCGGATTTCGATGGGGATGGGGACATCGATATCGCGGCGGGCGTGGTTAGGGAGGGCGTTCGACTCTACTGGAACGACGGGCTCGGCAACTTCACCCCGGGCGATCTCCACCCAGTCGGCGGAATGGACGACCTCCTGGTGGCTGCGGATATCGATGGCAACGGTATCGTCGATCTGGTGGTGAATGGCTTCGAGCTCTGGCTACTTCGCAATACTGGAGATGGTCGCTTCTTGGCTGTAGAGCTGCCACGCGCTCGGGCTCTCGCGGCGGTCGACTACGACTCGGACGGAACCTCCGAGCTCGTGATGGCTACGTACGAACCGCGAGCTTTGAGGGTTTTCCGGTACTCCGGCGGTGCCACTCTCGATGAGGTGAAGGCCCTTCCGTCGGCGTCCGGTTTGGCTGAATCGATAGCAATCGGCGACCTCGATGGCGATGGTGACGAAGACATCGTTGGACGCCGATTTAGCTTGCTGGACATTTGGATCAACGAATCGGGCGTGTATTCGCTGCAACCCGCGATCAACACTTCGCCGGTCGAATCCGAGCAGGTTGTACTGGCAGATCTGGATGGGGATGCGGCAGCTGAGGTCTTGCTCGGCGGCAGCGTATTGCCGAACCTCGGAGATGGGTCGTTTGGACCCGTCATCGTATCGGCGATCAGGTACGAAGACTTGTTTTTTGCGGGCGACTGGGACGGCGACGGCACTGTGGACATGATTGCCGGCGACGGCTTGGGGCACGCGGTTCTCCTGCGCGGCGACCCGGCCGGAATGCTGCGGGTCGCTCGTGCATCGCCTACATTTAGCAACGCCACAGCCGCCGCGCTCGCGGTTGCTGATCTCGATGGCGACTCTCTTCCCGACGCTGCGTGGGTTGGTTTTGATCCTTCGTTCTTCTCGTCGGTCTACCTATTCCGCAACGACGGTACAGGTCATCTACCGCTCGCGGTCGAGAGCTTCGTCAATCCCGCTGCGAGAATCCTCGCGCCCGCCGACATCGACAGCGACGGCGATCCGGAGCTCATCGCGGGCCGAGGTGGCGGAATCGACTGGCTCGAGAATCGTGGCGAGTTCCGGCTCCGACCCTTCCCGATCGAGCTCGGTTTCGACGTTCGCGCATTCGCGATTGACGACTACGATGGCGACAATGATCTCGACGTGTTGATATCGGACGAGCTCACCTACCTGGAGAATCATGGGGAGGGCTTGGTCGCGACCCCGATTGCGCTGGCGCCGGGAAAATCCGACTTGTTGGTGGCCAGCGCAAGTGCAGCGCGGGGGATGGCGACCCGTGCCCTCGTTGCCGAAGTGCGGTTGCTGACGGCTTACGAAATTGACGGTAGCTCCATCTCTGCGACTAGCGAGCTGACTGCCGACAGCGCGATTACTGCGATCGCTACCGGTGACCTCGACGGGGATGGCGACGAAGATGCGATAGTCGCTACCCGGACTGACCTCCAACTTGCGGCTAATCGCGGTGACGGTACATTCTCGGCCCTCGAAAAGATCGCCGAGGTATCCCGGGAGGTGGGACGATTGACGACCGGGGATGTCGACTCGGACGGCGACCTCGACGTGTTGACGGACGCCTCGCGCGCCTTCCTCAATCGCGGGGATGGATCTCTGTACGAAATCGAGATCGCTTTCCGGCAACGCTCGCATGGGGTGGAGATCGTCGATGTGGATGCGGACGGGATGTCGGACCTGGTGCTCCTTCAGGGCGCCGCACGGCGACAGCTGGTCGTGATCAAGAGTCGCCGTCGAGAAGGGGCGCTGCCCGACTGTGATCTCGACGGCATGCTCGACGAATGCCAGCTCGCGGGCGATGATTGCGACGGGAATCGAGTCCCTGATCGGTGCGAGCCTGACAGTGACTTCGATGGCTCGATCGATGCCTGCGACCTATGCCCGGGGGCGAGCGATATCCCGGACGACGACGAAGACGGCATCCCGGACTGCGCGGATCGGTGTCCGCGCGATCCGAACAAGGGAGATCCGGGAGATTGTGGGTGTGGCCGACCTGATCGAGATCCGGATGGCGACAGGATTGCGACTTGCATCGACAACTGCCCAGACGATTCGAACCCGGATCAACTCGATGGAGACGGTGACCGTGTCGGCGATGCATGCGATGAATGCCCTGATGACGACGGAAAGGGCATCGTAGGCCAATGCGGATGCGGCACGCCCGATATCGACCGCGATTTCGACTTTCGCGCTGACTGCGTCGACAATTGTCCGCTTACGCCCAACGATCAGACCGATACTGACGGAGATGGCTTCGGTGATGCTTGTGATCGCATTGACGGACCCGGGTGCTACGGCGATTGCGACCGCGACGGCACGTTGACTGACGTCGAGTTTGCGCAAGCTCTACGCGCCGTTTTCCATCGGTCGACGTCCGCGTGCGCGAATCAGGATAC
>JANQHZ010000414.1 GCA_028282445.1 Candidatus Binatia bacterium
GGGTTCTTCAACCCCGCCGCCATGGCGTGGGGCGACGCTCCGGAGCTCGAGTTGGTGGTCCTTTCCGGCATCGCCGAAAACGAGGGCTCCTCGGCAGTCAGTGGCCTCAACCTGAGGGGTCGCACGAGCGATTCCAATTGGGGCGTCGTTCCGACCCTGTTCTACTCGCAGCCGGTCGGGGACAACTTTGCTTTCGGCGCCTCGCTGGTCGTCCCGGCTGGATTCGGAGACAACTACGGCAGCAACTCACCGACGCGCTACTTCGTCGAGGAGTGGAGCCTCTTCTACGTCTCAGCCAACCTTGCCGCTGCCTATCGGATCACCGACCAGCTCGCCGCCGGCTTTGGAGTTGCGGTGAACTACGCCCGTTTCGATCTCGAGTCCGCTGTGCTCAACGAGCCCGGCTTCGGAGACGGGAGGATGGAGCTCGAAGCGGACGGTGTCGGTGTGTCCTTCTACGGCGGCTTGTCCTACCGACCGTGGGATTCGACCCGGATCGGTTTCGTCTACCGCTCCAAGGCCGAGGTCGATCTCGACGGCAATCCGGACTTCAGCAACTTGAGCCCCGGCACGGAAGATCGCCTGGATATGGCCGGGCTGCTGGACCAGGAGATCGAAATTGGCGGCACCCTGCCTCCGACCTGGGGCCTGGGGTTCGTCTACACCCTAGCCGACGGCTCGCGAGCGAGTTTTGACGTCGCCTACATCCAGTACTCCGACTTCGAGCTGGCCGACTTTGCATTCCTTGACGGCACACGCGTCGACAGCGGCGTCGACTATGACGATATCTTCGCGTTCACCGCAGGCTTCGACTACCCGGTCAGCGACCGGTTTACGGTGGGCGTCGGCGCGGCCTACATGAACAGCCCGGTCAGCGTTGACAACCGCCCGTTCAGCCTCCGCACCGACCGCACGTGGCTGGTCGGCGGCGGCATCGACTACGCTTGGGGACGGAACAAGGCCGTCAGCTTCAACATGAGCTACGCCGACCTCGGCAATGCGCGGATCAACCGATCCGACGTCCCGGTGCTCGGGGATATCACGGCGGAGTACAGCGAAAACTACGCCCTGATCTTCGACGTCCGATTCCGATACGCCTTCTACTAGGCCCCTCGGGACTGCCCCTCACGCCATCTCTCCCGGGACGAGAGCCAGGCGTCGAGCTCACCGCCTTGGCCAACGCATTGGGGGGTGTTCTCACGGCCACTCGGTTGACCGAGGGCCGCCCCCAAAGAGCGTGCCAATTTTTGATGTGCTGGAACGAGAAGTCGGCACTATTCTTACTCTCACGCATGGCGCACACATCGTTTAACGTTGTCGCGTGCCGGCCGAGCTTGGGTGCTCGACGCAGCCGAATCAACGAAAATCCGACCAAGCACTGCCGCTTCACGCAGTGAGCGCGCTTCGCAGTACCAGTGAATCAACCTGACCAAAAGAGGGAAAGTTATGAGACTCCTTAAGCTACTGTTACCCGGAATCGTCATCTCGCTGGCCGCCGGCGGCACGACCTATGCGGCCGATCTGGTTCATGATGGCGAGTACGAGTTTCTACGCGCCCAGTACGCGGAAAAGTGGGATGCCGAAGACAAGGAAGTTGACGGCATGCTCGCAGACATCAAGGGGCGCAAAGGCGGTAAACGCCCCAACATCCTCTACATCTTGGTCGATGACGTAAGCTTCGGGCAGATGGGCAACCGCATGATGAACTACGTCACCGGCTACGATACTCCCAACATCAACGAATTCGCCGAACAGGGAATGTCGATGATGCGGATGTACACCGAGCCGTCATGCACGCCGACACGAGCGGCTTTCTTGACCGGCCGGCTCCCGGTTCGTTCCGGCATCAAGGAAGTCAAGGTCGCGCTCGTAGGGGAAGGACTGGGCGAAGACGAGGTCACCATTGCCGAAGTGTTGTCGAAGGCCGGCTACAACACCTCCCACGTCGGCAAATGGCACCAAGGCGACATCGAACAGGCGTACCCGCACAACCAAGGGTTCGACTACGCGGCGTTCCCGTTGCACCAGCAGGTACAACTATCGCTGATGCTCAAGGGAGCGTACATCGCCAATAACATGTTCGGTTGGTACAAGGACGGCCAGTCCGACGAGTTCAGCATGGACAACCGGTTCAAGCCCGGCGGCCTGGTCACGGGCGTGGAAGCGCGCAAGGGCGGCAAGGCCCGGGAAGTCGACCTCAAGCCCGGTGAGGAGTGGACGATCGATCACTACAAACGGATGAACGATCGCTACCAACGCCAAACGCTCGAACAGCTGCGCGCGCTGGCAGCGAAGGACGAGCCATTCTTCCTCCAGTACTGGCCTCTGTACCCGCTCAACTTCGTGCACGACGACAAGGCAACGACACGAAACGGCGGCTTCTTCGCCGAGAAGATGCAAAAGCTCGACGGCTACATCGGCGAGATTCTTGCCGAGGTCGACGAGCTCGGCCTAACCGACAACACGCTCGTCGTGCTGATGGCCGATAACGGGCTGATGTACCACTACGAGGGGCCGTCCGGACTGAGTCAGCTCGTGTATCGCGGCGGCAAGACCAACCATCTCGAAGGCGGCGTGCGCGTCGACGCATTCGCACGCTGGCCGGGCGTCATCGCTGCGGGCAGCACGGCGGGAGATATCGTACACGTCTCGGACTTGTACACGACCTTCGCGCGTATCGGTGAAGCAACCCAGCACATCCCGACCGACCGGGTGATCGATGGCATCGACCAGACAGCCCTACTGCTCAAGGGGGAGAAGCACGGCCGGCGCGATTACGTGTACATCTACGAGAACGACGTATTGCGATCGATCGTGAAACAGGAGTTCAAGATGCACATGCCGGCGCCGGGTGTGCCGGGAGCCGCAGCACCCGTGTTCAACCTCTATCGGGACCCGCGAGAGGAGAAACCCCATATCGGTATGGCACTGTGGTCGGGCGCCTCGTTCCAGGACATGGCGAAACGACACTTCAAGACGATCGCGAAGTATCCGCACGCGAAGCTCGGTAAAGGCGTTCCCTACGAGGGTATCGAGAACCTGAGGCCGGAATCGAAGGAAGTGGCAGAACTGTTCTCATCCTGGCATTGAGCTCGGGGGAATTGGCGAAGTGGACAACCGGTTCCGTGCGGCGGCTGAGGCACGATCGACACCGGCCGCGGATCGGGGAGATGTCGCACTCCCGCGGTAAACGACGTAGTGTGGCGAAGCGAGCAAATGGGTGTAGAAACCGATCAGTGTGAGGCGTTGACGCGACGAAGGCTCGACCTTCGTCGCGTCGGCGCGACCGTCGCCCGGCTCGCATTTGTCTGGCTGCTCTGCGCCGCGCCCGCTCGCGCGGGCGATGTGAACCACGACGGCGGCGGCTGGCTGATGTTCTTCGGTCAGGGGTCCATGTCGGCCCTCCATCCCGAACTGGACCGGTTTCGCTGGTGGCTCGACGTTCAGCCTCGCTTTACGCACGACTCGGATTTCGACCAGATCCTGGTACGCCCCGGGGTCGGCTATAGTTTCGGCGACCTCAGCCTGTGGCTCGGCTACCTGTACGTGCATACGGACCCGGCGTCGGGCGCGTCCTTCGGCGAGCACCGCATCTGGCAGCAGCTCCTGTACGTAGGCACATGGAATGACCTCGGCTGGCAAAGTCGCACACGCCTGGAACAGCGATTCGTCGACTCGGGCTCCGACACCGGATGGCGGTTCCG
>JANQHZ010000496.1 GCA_028282445.1 Candidatus Binatia bacterium
GATGGGTTCCGGACTCTCGACGAGGGACAAAGAGTGGAATTCGAGATCACCGATGGCAAGAAAGGGCTGCAGGCCATCAACGTGAACAAGCTCTGAAACGCACGCAGCACCGTTGAGACGCCACTGTGTTCGCAAATGGAATGCAGTGGCGTTTTTTTGTGGGCCGAGGCGGAGCGCGCCCGCGCTTGCAAAGCTGAGCGGCTGTGTTTAGCTCGAGGCATGGCCCTTTCGGAACGCCAGTCCAATCGAACGGCGATAAGCCGACGGGACTTTCACCGTCTGGCCGCCGCTGCCGTCGCCGGATCGACTGCCTTGGGCTGCGCTGCCGCCCGAGGCGCAGCGTCGCTGCCGCCTTCGCCGACGAAGTCGGGCGAAAGCCGTCGGGTGGCGCTGGCCGGGGTAGCGCGGGCCGACCGCGAAACCGGCACCGGCGCGGCTCTTCGCGAAGCGGTCTTGTCGACGACCGACTTTGCCTGGCTGAGCAGGGGCGACTCGGTGCTCATCAAGCCGGTCTGCAATTCGGGCAACGATTACCCGGCGACGACCGACCCTCTCGCCTTGTATGAGATGATCGTTCTGCTGCGCGAGCGCGGCGCCGGCAGGGTCGTCGTCGCGGACATGTCGGGAGTGCAGTTCGTGCGCTTCTCGCCCGATCGGCTCTCGGGTAGCACGCGCGAGCTGATGCAGGGGAACGGCATGCTCGCCGCTGCGCAGGACGCCGGCGCCGAGGTGGTTTGTTTCGAAGAGAGCGGGTGGGACGGATTCTACGACGAGACACCGGTACACGGCGAGAACTGGCGCATGCCTCTGATGTTGCCGAACGCGCTGCGGGAGATCGACCACATCGTCCTGATGCCTCGTTGCTCCCGTCATCTGCTCGCCGGCAGCACGCTCGGTCTGAAGGCGGCGGTCGGTTGGTGGCGCCACGACTCGCGCCTGGAGTACCATCACGACGCTCGCACCTTCGCGGAGAAGACAGCTGAGTCCAATACGACGCCGACGTTGCTCCAGAAGCAGCGACTGGTGGTCAGCAGCGGCACCAAGGTGCTGACCACTTTCGGTCCCGACGACGGCTATGTCCACGAGCCCGACACCGGACTGATCATTGCGAGCGACTCGGTGGTCGCTCACGACATGGTGTCGCTGGCTTGGTTGAACGAGAGCCGTGCGGCGACTCCTGAACACGAGCGCGACAGTGCCTTCGAGGATCCCAATCAGTCGCCATTGATCGCGAGCTCGGCCAACCGGGTCGTCAACTACTTCCTGGCCGGTGTCGGCAAGGCGCTGAGCGCGGATGGGCTGGACCCGTGGAGTATCGATACGGTGTGGCACGACAAGGTGCTGAATCGCGCGTTCGAGGTCTTCGGTGGCGTTCCCGATCTCGAGCTGGTCGATTCCTCTGCGTCCGTGCCGCGGCCGATCGTCGAGAGCCTGGCGGCGGCAACGCGACTCTGAGGCGCCCGCGGGGGAATCCGTAGGCGAGTCACTTTTCCGGCGAGCGCCACTCGGCGAGCTGGCCGGCGATCTGTACGTGGGCCGCTTCGAGGATTTCGGCAGCGGGCAGATCTGCCGAGCGCTTGATTGGGTCGTCAAAGCGAACCCGGACGTCGACGCCGAAGGGCACGGGCAGAAGATTGTAGCGCAGGAGCTTCCACGAGCCGTCGATGCTGGTCGGGATTACATCCAACTGTGGAGCGGCTTCGAGAAGGGTGATCGTGCCGGCGGGCTTGAAGCTGCCGAGCTCGCCGTCGCGCGACCTGGTACCTTCGGGGTAGATGACCGCCGAAACCGATCGCGCCTGGGCGCGCTCGCCGAGGGCACGGATTTCGGCTTGGGCTTGGTCGCGGTCGCCGCGGTCGATCAGGGCATTGCCGCCCTCGCGCAGGTTGTACGAAATACTCGGGATCCCTTTGGCCAAGGAGCGCTTGGATACGTACTTTGGATAGTTGGTGAGCAACAGGCCGCCGAAGATGGGCACGTCGAGCATGCTCTGGTGGTTGGAGATCAGGATGTAGGGGGTGCCGGGTCGGACCTCGGGCGAGCGCTCGACGTGCAGGCGCATTCCGGAGAGCCCAAAGGCGGAGATGAGCAAGCGCTGCAGAATGCCGACGGCGATTTCCTGGGGCCGCTGGCCGAACAGTCGGGCGAGTCGTTGGATGGGATCGAAGATCAGCAGGAGCCCGCCGAAGGCGATGAGAAATGGGATGGTGACCAACCAATCGATCACCCGCGGTTTCTCGTCGCGATCATTGAGCGGCTCGCTCGGCATGTTGCATTCAATCTATCGAAATCGGGATGGACTGTCATCGCCCTCGGTCCGGCCGATCGGGGCGGTTTGGGCGACCGCAGCCGACGCGCTATGAACACGCGATGATCCCACGACGGCCCTTCGGCAAGACCGGACATGAATCGACCCGCGCGATCTTTGGCGCCGCCGCCTTGGCTGCCATGCGGCAAGAGCGCGCCGACCGGGTGCTCGAAACGCTCCTCGAGTACGGCGTCAATCACATCGATACCGCGGCCGACTACGGTGAATCGGAGGCGCGCATCGGGCCCTGGATGCGGCAGCACCGGGGCGACTTTTTCCTCGCCACCAAGACCGGCGCCCGCGACTACGCCGGTGCCCGCGAAAGTATCCGGCGTTCCCTCGACCGTTTACAGACGGACCGCGTCGACCTGTTGCAGCTGCACAATCTGGTCGAGCCAGACGAGTGGGAGAGGGCGCTGTCACCGGGGGGTGCGATCGAGGCGGCGATCGAGGCGCGTGAGAACGGATTGGTGCGCTTCATCGGAGTCACCGGCCATGGCACCCGCATAGCCGCCAGGCACGCCGAGAGCTTGGCGAAGTTCGACTTCGACTCGATCCTGTTGCCGTACAACTACACGATGATGCGCAATCCGAGCTACGCGACCGACTTCGAGGCGGTGGTTGCGGCCTGTCGCGATCGCGGTGTCGCCGTACAGACGATCAAGGCGGTGGCGCGCCGGCGCTGGCGGGGAGACGAGGAGCGAAGGTTCAGTTGGTACGAACCGATCCGCGATCCGAGCGCGCTGCGACGGAGCGTCGCGTGGGTGCTGGCGCGTCCCGATGTCTTCCTCAATACTTCGTCGGATGCGACGATTCTCGAGGCCATCTTGCAAGCGGCGGCTGCGGTCGAGGAGATACCGACCGACGACGAGATGACCGGCGACGTGAGGCGACTGGAAATGGAGCCGCTCTTCGCGCTGGGCGACCTGGAGAGAATTTGATGTCCCGCGTCGAAACAACAGCCGTGCGCGGTAGGGGAACGAATCGATGATGAAAGTGAGTCTGTGTCTTCCGTACATGGAGCGCGAATACGATCGCTCCACTACGCTCGAGTGGTGTCGGCTGGCGGACCAGGGCCCGTTCGAAAGCCTCTCGTGTGGTGAGCGTGTTACCTCGTATACGCAGGATATGCGCATCGTGCTCGGAGCGGCGGCCGCCCTGACCGAACGAGTACGGATCATCCCGTCGCTCTACGTCTTGCCGATGCACTCGCCGGTGCGCGTCGCCAAGGAGCTCGCGACCCTCGACGTACTCGCCGACGGGCGGGTGACGGTGGCGGTGGGCGTTGGCGGACGAGAGCACGACTACCGCGCCATCGGCTCGCCGTTTACCAAGCGTCTCCAGCGGCTCGACGACGGGGTTGCCGAGATGAAGCGGATTTGGGCCGGCGAGCCGCCGTTCGAAGGGGCGGATCCGGTCGGTCCGGTGCCGGTGCAAGAGGGCGGGCCTCCGATCTGGGCCGGTGCGATGAACCCGAAAGCGATGAAGCGTGCTAGTGCGTGGGCCGACGGTGTGTACGGGTTCTCGATGGACGGCGGCATCGATGCGGTGCGCCAGCAGCGAGACCGGGCGATCGATGCATGGCGCGAGCGGGGGCGAGACCGACCGCCCTACGTCGCCACCGGGTTTTGGTTTTGCCTGACCGAGGACGCTGAGACCCGTCTGAAGACCTACGTCTACGACTACCTCAAGATCATCGACGACGGTGTGGCTCGGGCCGTGGCCGAGACGATGAAGTGCTTCACCCCGGAAGCGATTGGCGCGGCTTTGGACGCGATCGAGGCGGAAGGCTGCGATGAGTGTTTCCTGGTCCCGGCCAGTCTCGACCCCGGAGAGATCGGCCGCGCCGCCGAGCTGGTTGCTCGCCGCGCTTGACGATCGACGGTCCGTGGGCGCGCCGCGCCCCCGACATTGGCGGCCGTGGGCGAACAAAGTCGAGGCTCGACACGAGCGTGGGCACCTTCCTGGGTCGGCCCGGTTGCATTCGGTGGTAGGGGTCTCTACAAGCGCGGTTTACGAAAATTCCTGGATCGAGCGGAGACGACGCGATGGCGCGAATCAACGACAACTACAACAAGCTCAAGGCGGGCTACCTCTTCCCGGAAATCGGGCGGCGGGTAAAGGCGTTTACCGATGCGAATCCCGACGCCGCGGTCATTCGCCTCGGTATCGGCGACGTGACCGAGCCGTTGCCTGCGGCGATCGTCGAGGCATTGCACGCCGCTGTCGATGAGATGTCGGCGCGCGAAACGTTTCGCGGCTACGGACCCGAGCAGGGCTACGAGTTTCTTCGCGAGGCGATCGCAGAGAACGAGTTCCGCTCGCGCGGCGCCGATGTTTCGGCCGACGAAATTTTCGTGTCCGACGGCTCGAAGTGCGACAGCGGCAATATCCTGGACATCTTTGGAAGCGGCAATACGATTGCCGTCACCGACCCGGTGTACCCCGTGTACGTCGATACCAACGTGATGGTGGGCAACACCGGGGAAGCCGACGACGCCGGCCGCTATGGCGGTCTGATCTACATTCCGGTGACGGCGGAAAACGACTTTACTCCGGCGTTGCCGGATCGGCCGGTCGACCTGATTTACCTTTGCTATCCGAACAACCCGACCGGAACCGTCGCTAGCCGCGATACGCTGACCGAATGGGTCGACTTCGCCCGCAAACACGGGTCGGTCATTCTGTTCGACGCCGCCTACGAAGCCTACATCACCGATTCTTCGATTCCGCATTCGATCTTCGAGATCGAGGGGGCGCGCGAGGTCGCGATCGAGTTTCGTTCCTTCTCGAAGAAGGCGGGATTCACCGGAACTCGCTGCGCCTATACGGTCGTGCCGAAAGAGCTCGCGGGCACCACGGCGAGCGGCGATCGACAGGCGATCCACCCGCTCTGGAACCGTCGTCAGTCAACCAAGTTCAACGGGGTCTCCTACATCATCCAGCGCGGCGCCGAAGCGTCGTACTCGGATGCCGGCAAGGCGCAGATCGCCGATCTGGTCGAGTTCTACCTGACCAACGCGCGTCTGCTGCGCGAGGGCCTGGAGAAGGTCGGCATCACCGTCTACGGCGGCGTCAATGCTCCCTACGTATGGCTGAAGACGCCGGGCGGCGCTTCCAGCTGGGACTTCTTCGATACTCTGCTCGGCAAGGCACACCTGGTCGGTACGCCGGGGAGCGGTTTCGGGGCCGCCGGCGAAGGGTATTTCCGGCTGAGCGCTTTCAACAGCCGCGAGAACGTCGAGGAAGCGGTCGCGCGTTTTCAGCAACTCGTCGGCTGAGATTGCCCCAGGGGCGGGGGGCGGCAGTCGCCGTCCCCACCGGGCAAGACTCACTTGCCGGTATAGCGCGGTTGCCGCTTCTCGAAGAAGGCCGCCATGGCCTCCTTTTGATCCTCGGTATGGCTCGACAGCTGCTCGGTGGCGAGCCCTAGCGTGAGGGTATTGTTGACCGCCTGCTGGATCGCTTGGTTGATCAGCATCTTGGTCCAGCGCACGGCCGGCTGCGGTTTGTCGGCGAGCGTCCGGGCGTAGGCGCGAGCGGCCTCGACCACGTCGTCGTCGGCGACGACATGGTTCGCCAGGCCGATGCGTTCTGCTTCGCTGGCGTCGATCAATTTGCCGGACATGAGATATTCCTTGGCGCGGTGCGGACCGACGAGAAGCGGCCAGATGACCGCGCCGCCATCGCCGGCGACCAGCCCCATGTTGACGTGGGTGTCGCCGATGCGAGCGCTCTCGGCCATGTAAATGACGTCGCACATCAGTGCGATGGTTGCGCCGAGCCCGGCAGCGACGCCGTTGACCGCGGCGATCAAGGGCGCTTCGCATTGCACCATGGTCTGGACCAAAGACTTGGTGCGGATCGTCGTCATCGGGCCTACGTCTTCGGGATAGAATCCCTTGACGTCGCCGCCGGCCGAAAAGGCGCTGCCGGCTCCTGTGAGCACAATCGCAGCGACCTCCGGATCGTGGGCGAGTGCGGCGATCGCATCCTCGAGCGCCGTGTGTAGCGGGTAGTCCACCGCGTTGCGCTTGCCGGGGCGGTTGAGCGTGAGCAGCGCGACTCGGTCTTCGATCTGGACGAGAAGGTTGCGTTGGGCGAGCTCGGAATAGTCCATCGGCGCAGCTTATCACCGTCGCCGGGGGCACGGTCCAGAGTCGAACGAAATCAGCGCGATCTTCGCAGAGCGGCGGTCGCCTCGCGCTCGCGTTCCATCGCCCGCGCCGTCGCGTCGCGCGCTCCTTCGCGCAGCAGGCGGCGAGCGGCTGCGGTGACCTCGGGGCGGCTGGCGGCGATCTCGATCGCGCGCGCCCGCGCCACCGCCGCCACATCGGCTGCGTCGACCGCTTGCTGGATCAGCCCAATCGATACCGCTTCGTCGGCGAGGATCGTCCGCGCGCCGAGCACGAGGTCGAGCGCGTTGCCGACTCCGACGATCTGCGGCAGCAAGTGGGTGCTGCCCAGACCGGGCAGCATCCCCAGTCTGGTGAAGTTGAGGCGCAGCTTGGCGTCGCGGGCGGCGATGCGGATATCGCACGGCAGGATCATCGTGATCCCGACTCCGACCGCGGAGCCGTTGAGCGCGGCCACGACCGGCTTGGGGAAGTCGAGAATCTCGAGCGGCAGCTTGCGGACGAAGTCCTCCTCGCCCAGACGTGCGCCCGTCGCTTTGATCTCACCCGCGGCTGCCGCCTTGACGTAGTCGAGATCGACACCGGCGCAGAAAGCCTTGCCGTTGCCGGTCAGGATGACCACCCGTACCTCGGCGTCGTCTCGGGCGCGCTCGAAGGCGTCGACGACTTCGTCGCCCATGTGCGGCGTGTAGGCGTTGAGCTTGTCGGGGCGGTTCAACGTAATCGTCGCGATCGCCTCGGATACGTCGTAGGTGATCGTCTCGTAGCTCATTTCGCCTCACCGTAGTCGTGGAGTGTTCGGGTGTACGATCGCTCGATCATCAGGTCGTCCTCTGTGTCGTTTGCGAGGCGAGACGCTGCTCACGTAGCTGGTAGCGTCGGACCTTTCCGGCGTCGTCGCGCAGTGGAAAATCGACGACCTCGAAAGTGTGTGGGATGCAGTAACGCGAGACAACGCCGCTCAGATGGTTGCGCGCAGCGGCTTCGTCGAAGGTTTCGGCGTGGACGATGGCATGGATCCGATTGCCGAGGTCGTCGTCCGGAAGCCCGACGACGGCGCTGGACAGGACACCCGGAACCTCGTCGATCGCGGCCTCGATCTGCGCCGGGTAGATGTTGCGGCCACCGCAGAGAATCATGTCGGTGCGCCGGTCGGCGAGGTAGAGGTAACCGTCGGCGTCGAGGTGGCCCATGTCGCCGACCGACTCCCAGCCGTCTTGGGTGACGCGCCCACGCGCGCCCACATAGCGATAAGTCGAGCCGGCGCCGAGCGCCGGCTTCATGAAGACCTCGCCAATGGTTCCCGGTGGCAGCGTTTGCAGCGTGTCGGGGTCGAGGATGCGGATCGACGCGCCGCCTGTCGCTTTGCCGACCGAACCGGGGTGCTGCAGCCATTCGCGACCGTCGATATGGGTGCCGCCGATGCGCTCGCTCGGGCCGTAGAGCTCATGCATGACGTC
>JANQHZ010000534.1 GCA_028282445.1 Candidatus Binatia bacterium
CCTCGAGCCGGAGATCGTCGACGAAGAAGCGGTCGAGATCGAGGACGCGACCCCGGTCGAGGATGTCGAGGCGGGCGCGAGCGCCGTGTCGGTTGGGGACGACGGCGCGCTCATCGACGAAGACGAAGATTCGGAGGACGAAGGCCGGGGTTCGCTGGTTCGCTACGACCCCTTGCAGCGATACCTCGCGGAAGCTCGCCGCTACCCGCTGTTGTCGCGCGAGGAAGAGAAAGAGTTGGCGATTCGGTACCTCGAAGATGAGGATCTCGACGCGGCCTACCGTCTGGTGACTGCCAACCTGCGGCTGGTGGTCATGGTCGCCCGCGAGTATGCCAAGGCCAGCCGCAATCTTCTCGACCTCGTGCAGGAAGGCAACATCGGCCTGATGGAGGCGGTCAAGCGCTTCGACCCCTACCGCGGCGTTCGATTTCCGTCGTACGCGGTATGGTGGGTGCGCGCGTACATCATCCGCTATCTCATCAACAATTGGCGGATGGTCAAAGTCGGCACGACGCAGGCCCAGCGCAAGCTCTTCTTCAACTTGCAGAAGGAGAAGGAGAAGCTCGAGCGTCAGGGCATCTATCCGGAACCCGAGCTGATCGCCGAGCGACTCGATGTCAAAGAGCGCGAGGTCGTCGAGATGGATCAGCGCCTGTCGTCGCGCGATCTCTCCGTCGATGCGCCGACCCGCAGTGACGACGACGCGACCTTGCTCGATGTGCTGCCGAACCGCAGCGCCGATACCGAAGGGGAGGTTGCCGACGCCCAGTTTCGTGCCCGCGTCGGGGCAGTCATCCACGAGTTTGGAGACACCCTCGAGGACAAGGAGGCGCGCATCTTTTCTGCGCGCCTGGTCGCCAGCGAGCCTTTGACTTTGCAGGAGATCGGCGAAGAGTACCAGATCAGCCGCGAACGCGTGCGGCAGATCGAGGCGCGGGTGAAGAAGAAGCTGAAGGCCTTCCTGCTCGAACGGCTCGAGGATATCGAGGACGCCGTCTGAGCGTCCTGCTCGTGTCGGCGGGCGAAAGTCCGCTCGCCTCCCGCGTGGTTGCTGGCGAAGCCGCCGGGGCTCGTATATCGTAGCTCAATGGCCCGTTCGACCACTGCTGCGCTCGTTGTCATCGGAAACGAGATTCTCTCCGGCAAGGTCGAAGACACGAATTCGCAGTTCCTCGCCAAGCAGCTGCGGGCCGCGGGCGTGTCGCTCGAAAGGATCCTCGTGATCCCGGACGAGATCGATATCATCGCCGCGTCGGTGCGCATGTTCAGTGCCGACTATGACTTGGTGTTTACTTCCGGGGGCGTCGGGCCGACGCACGACGACGTGACGATCGCGGGGGTCGCGGCGGCGCTACAGCGCGAGGTCGTCAGGCACCCCGAGCTCGAAAAGGGGCTGCGTGAGTTTTTCGGCAGTGAAGTGACGGATTCGAAGCTGCGTTTTGCCGATGTCGTCGACGGCACCGAGTTGGTCGAGGACGGCAATCTCCGCTTTCCGACCTTCTTGGTCGAAAATATCTACATTCTGCCGGGGATTCCCGAGATATTTCGCGAGAAAGTTTCGGCGATCCGTGGCCGCTTCACTACCGACCCGTTTTATCTTCGGATCGTCTACGTGAACGAGCAAGAGACCGCGATTGCCGATTCTCTGCACCGGACTCTGGATGCATTTCCGGAGCTGCTGTTGGGATCGTATCCGAAACTGAAGAACCCCGAGTACAAGGTTCGCTTGACCTTGGAGTCCAAAGATCCGGAGTATCTGGAGAAGGCATTGGGGCAGCTACTCGAGTTGCTTCCCCCAGGAGCCGTGGTGCGGCAGGAGTAGGAGGAGAGGGATGGTGAGGTTGGTGGCGGTTGCGGTGGTCGCAGTGGTACTGGCGGTCGCGCCGGTCGGCAGAAGCGAGGCGGCGGAGACCTATCTCAGCGATGCCGGCTACGGGATGGCGGCGATTGGCGCCAATCTCTTCTACATCCCGGCGAAGTTGTTGTAC
>JANQHZ010000608.1 GCA_028282445.1 Candidatus Binatia bacterium
GGTGCGAATTGCGATGGAGTTTCACTCGCTCGACCTGCCTGACGAAGTCCTGCGCGGCATCGATGCCGTCGGCTTCACGACGTGCACTCCCGTCCAAGAGAAAACGCTGCCCGAGGCGCTCGCGGGGCGCGATGTAGCCGGGCAGGCACAGACCGGGACGGGCAAGACGGCGGCGTTCTTGATCGCGACCTTCACTCGGCTGTTGCGTCACGAGGCGACTGGGCCCGGACCGCGCGCTCTGATGATCGCGCCGACGCGCGAGCTCGCCGTGCAGATCTACAACGACGCCCTCGCTTTGGGGGAGTTCACCGGACTCACCTTCCGAGCGGTGTACGGCGGCGTCGATTACGCCAAGCAACGGGAGACGCTGCGCGAGGGGTGCGATATTCTCATCGGCACCCCAGGGCGTTTGATCGACTATTTCAAACAGCGGGTCTACAGCCTCAAGAACGCGGAAGTGTTGGTCATCGACGAGGCCGACCGCATGTTCGACATGGGGTTCATTTCCGACCTGCGCTTTTTGCTGCGGCGAATGCCGCGCTACGACCAGCGGCAGTCGATGTTGTTCTCCGCGACGCTCAGCTTCGCGGTGATGGAGCTCGCTTACGAGCACATGAACGAGCCGGTGCGGGTGGAGATCGCTCCCGAGCAGGTCACGGCGGAGAACGTGAAGCACGTGCTCTACCACGTCTCGAAGGAGGAGAAGTTTCCGCTCTTGCTCGGCTTGATCCGGAGCCACCCGCCGGAACGGGCGATGGCGTTCGTCAATACGCGGCGTGAAGCCGAATGGCTGACCTTGCGACTGCAGGCCAACGGGATCGACGCCAACGCCCTCACCGGGGACGTCAACCAACGAGTGCGCTTGCGTATCCTCAACGATTTCAAGGAAGGCAAGCTCAACGTTCTAGTGGCCACCGACGTCGCCTCGCGGGGATTGCACATCGACGGGGTCACCCACGTCTACAACTACGACGTGCCGCAGGACCCGGAAGACTACGTCCATCGCATCGGCAGGACCGCGCGCGCCGGTGCCTCGGGAACGGCGATCACCCTCGGTTGCGAGAGCTGGGCGGTCGGGCTGGAAGCGATCGAAAAGCTGATCGGATTCCAGTTGCCGGTCGAGTATGTCGAAGACGACATGCTGGCCGACGCCGTCGAACCGAAGCGCCGGCCTCGGCCGCGCAACGCCGGGCGAGGGGGCGGGCCGGGGGGCGGCCGCCCGCGCCAAGGCGGCGGGCCGCGCGACGGCAGTAAGAAGCGACGTCGCCGACCGCGCAGCGGCGCCAAACAAGCCGCCCCGGCGAAGTAGGCGCTGGTCGACTGCGTTGTAGCGCGTGTCCGCTCGAGATCGCCTCCCGTCCTATCTCGCAGCGATCGTCGCCGGCGCGGCGGTAGCGGCACCTTGGCTCGACTTCGGCCTGCACCGGCTCGCCTGGGTTGCGTTTGCGCCGTTGTTGGTGGCGGTGTGGAACGCTGACAACCGACGCGACGCCGCCGTGCTCGGAGGCTTGGCCGGACTCGCGGCCAACGTTCCCGCCTTCGTCTGGTTGGTCCACACGATCGATGTTTTTGGCGGATTCCCACTGGTCATCGCGGCATTCTTCTACTTTTGCCTGTCCCTCTATTCCGCGAGCCAATTCGCCCTGTTCGCGGCCGCAACGTTCCAGATCGGCCCCGGAGTGTTGGCGCTCTCCGCCCCAGTGCTGTGGGTCGCGCTCGAGTTCGTCTTTCCCAATCTCTTTCCGTGGCGAATGGCCAACTCGCAGCTCGAATCACCGACGCTGATGCAGATCGGCGATTTGACCGGCCCCTACGGGCTGAGCTTTGCGTTCGTGTGGGTCAGCAGCGCGCTGGCGGCCTGGTGGCGCGATCGCAGTGCCAAGCCGATGGCAGCGGCACTCGTCGCGGTGGCCCTGGTCTTCGGCTACGGCGTGTTGCGCTGGGGGCAGATCGACTCGGCGGTCGAGGCCAGTCCGCCGCTGCGCGCCGGACTGGTGCAAGGCAACGTCGGTATCCGCGAGAAGGGCAACGCGTCGCACTTCGAGATCAACATCGAGAAGT
Source organism: Candidatus Binatia bacterium (assembly GCA_028282445.1). Classification (GTDB taxonomy): domain Bacteria; phylum Desulfobacterota; class Binatia; order HRBIN30; family CADEER01; genus CADEER01. Next base: position 2,062 of record JANQHZ010000608.1, read on the forward strand.
ATCGCGCACTGTCGCGAAGCGTCGAGGG
>JANQHZ010000634.1 GCA_028282445.1 Candidatus Binatia bacterium
ACGCCGAGCTTTACCAGGACGGCGACCGGTTCGCGCACGCCGACCGCGACGCCGACAGTAACGCGCACGCGCACCAACACACGCACGACCACGCCGACCAGAACTTCCACGGTCAGTCGTACGCCGACTTCCAGTCGGACGCAGACGCTGACGAGGACACCGTCGTTTACTCGGACGCCGACGTCCACCCGTACCTCGACGCGTACGCCGACGCAGAGCGCTACCCCGACCGAGACGATTCCCGGCTCGGGTGCCGAGATTACCTACTTCGGCGTCGCGCGCGCCGACGGCATCGTTACGTCGCCGGTCGGCACCAGCCCGCAGGGGTACCCGATCTTCGAACGCGAAACACCGCAGGGCTTCTTTCTGGTGGTCGAGGCCAAGCCGGGATTGGACCTGCGGCCCGTCGGCACGACGACCTTCAATCCGGCGGGACTTCCGGACTTCATGATGGTGGCCAGCCGCGCCCTCGGCGACGGAAGCCTACAGGTATGCGACGACGGTACGACCGGCACGCCGGGCGGTGTGCCGGCGGTGGATCCGCCGAGCTTTGGCGGCTCGCAGGCGACGGTCGACGCGATCAACGATCTCGGCTGCCGTTTCAACGTCCGCAGCAACAGCGGCGACGCCTGTACCCGCGATTTCTCGGCCAGCTCGATTTTCGTCGATGCGGAATCGACCGTGCAGTTCTGCCCCGCGGTCGGAATCGGAGCCGAGGTCGCCTTCCCGCTGGGCGACACGGTGTTGACGGTGCGGGTGCGCAACGTCCTCGGCCAGACCGGCCCGCCGGCCAGCATCGTGCTCCGCGTCAGCCCCTAGGAGGCGCCGCTACCGCGATCGGTCGTCGGGCAAGATTGATTCGGGTAGGCCCGATAGTTCGTCCCCCTGCCTGGGGTGTCGAGAACGGAGTCCTACCGAGAATGAACGAGTCCCCGGCAAGGCTGAGGCGAAGGCGAGGCTAAGGCTGAGGATGGTGGTCGCGCGGAGCGCGTCGGCTATTGCCGTGCCCGATGCACCCCTATCATCCCCAGCCTCGCCTTCGCCTCAGCCTTAGCCTCGACTGCCAATTTCATGAAGAGGAAACGACAGCCCCCGGCAGCGCGACGTGGGGGGGTGTGAACGAGAAGCCTGCCCCTCTTTGCCAGGGCGTTGCGAGTGCGCCCGGCCGTCGACGGTGACTGCCTGCAGGCGCTGCGTCGACAGCGGCGCGCGGCTCAGCGGCAGGCGCCGGTCTTGCGGGCGGTCTCGGCGACGGCGACGCCGATGTGCTCGGCGACGTTCTTCTCGAGCGGCTCCGGGATGATTCGATCCGGCGACGGCTCGATCACCTGGGCGGCGAGCGCTTCGGCGGCGGCGAGCTTCATCTCGTCGTTGATGACACGCGCGTTGGCGTCCAGCGCGCCGCGGAAGATCCCGGGAAACGCCAGCACATTGTTGATCTGGTTGGGAAAGTCGCTGCGTCCCGTGCCGACGACCGCGGCGCCGGCTTCGTGCGCCAGGTGCGGCATGATCTCCGGATTGGGGTTCGCCATCGCCAGGATGATTGGATGCGGCTTCATCGAGCGCACCATGTCCTGGGTGACGAGGTCGGCGAGAGACAGGCCGATGAAGACGTCGGCATCGCGCATCGCGTCGGCGAGGTTGCCGCTGACGTTGTCGCGGTTGGTGACCTCGGCGAGTTGCTGCTTGTAGGGATTGAGGTCGGTGCGGCCCCGGTGGACGATCCCCTTCGAGTCGCACAAGATCAGGTCTCCGACCTTCGATGTGCGGCCGATGGTGCCGGCGCTGAGGATCAGCTTGGCGCAGGCGATCGCCGACGCGCCGGAGCCGTTGAAGACGATCTTGCAGTCCGCCAGGTCCTTGCCGGCGACTTTGAGCGCGTTGAGCAGGGCCGCGTGCACCACGATCGCGGTGCCGTGCTGGTCGTCGTGGAACACCGGGATGCCGAGGTCCTGCAGGCGCTCCTCGATCTCGAAACAACGCGGTGCCGAGATGTCCTCGAGGTTGATGCCTCCGAAGACGGGGGCGATAGCCCTGACGGTGCGCTCGATCTCGTCGACGTCTTGCGTCGCCACGCAGATCGGGAAGGCGTCGATGTCGGCGAAAGACTTGAACAGGACGGCCTTCCCCTCCATGACCGGAATCGAAGCTTCGGCGCCGAGGTTACCCAGTCCGAGCACCGCGGATCCGTCCGATACGATCGCGACGGTGTTCTTCTTGATGGTCAGGTCGAAGACGCGCTCGGGATTCTGGTGAATCTCCGTACACACCGCCGCCACCCCGGGGGTGTAGGCGGTGCTCAGGTCTTCGCGTGTGGTGAGGGGAAACTTACTCTGCACGGCGAGCTTGCCGTGCATCTCCTCGTGCATGTCGATCGACTTGCGATCGTATTCACTCATGTTCGTCGGTCTCGAGTAGTGTCGTCAGAAGAGGGAAGCGGGAAGCGGGTCTACTCGCGGCCGAAACCGGATCAGTGCCCGACGATGAAACAGCAGCTCGTGGTACCGCTGCCGCCGATGTTGAGCGTGGCGATATTCTTGGCGCCCTCGACCTGGTAGTCCCCGGCGGTCGCGGTGACCTGCTTGTAGGCGTCGAGGATTTGCCGACACCCGGTGGCTCCTACCGGGTGACCGGCGCCGATCAGGCCGCCGCTCGGGTTGATCGGCGTCTTGCCGCCCATTTCGATGGTGCCGTCCTCGACTGCCTTCCACGATTCGCCCGGCTTGGTGAGACCGAAGTGGTCGATCGCCATGTACTCGGAGGTGGTGAAGCAGTCGTGCGTTTCGATCGCGTCGACGTCCTGAACGCCCTTCATTCCGGCCCGTTCGAACGCATCCATGATGGCTTGGCGCGTGTGCGGCAGGACGTACTCGTGATCCTTGCTCTCGGCCACTTTGCTGTCGAATTCGAGCGGCGCGGTGCGGTGTCCCCAGCCGAGAATCTTGGGCAGGCTCGCGACGTCGATGCCGCGCCGTTTGGCGTAGGCCTGCGCTCCCTTCTCGGAGGCGAGGAAGAGGGCGACGGCACCGTCGGTGACCTGCGAACAATCCGACACTTTGATGCGGCCGCCGATGATGCTGTTGAACTTGTCCGTCGAGTTGGCGTGGTCTTCGGTCATGTACCAG
>JANQHZ010000650.1 GCA_028282445.1 Candidatus Binatia bacterium
GCCGGATCGTACAGAAACGCCTGACGACCGGCGCCCGGGATGTCGAGGATATCGCTGATCTCGACGTTCTTGTCGCGCAGCGACCGGATCGCCTCTTCGATGTCGTCCACCTGAAGCGCGAAGTGCGGGCCCTTGGGGGCGACGTGTCCATCGACTTGCATCAAATGAAGTTGCTGGCCACCGCACTGCAACCACATTCCCGGAAATCCGAAGTCGGGCCGCGGCAACTGCACCATGTCGAGCGCATCGATGTAGAACTGGCCGACCTTCTCGACATCGTCGACGTTGATCGACACGTGGTGAACACCATGAAAAGCCATGGCACGATTAACCGGCACCGACTCCCAAAATGCAAATCCGCCGCGGCACCGGCGGGCCGTCGCGGACCGGTCGCGAAGCGACCCGGGGTGTGGAAACGGGCGAGCCGGCGATCGATACGATCGCCGGCTCTTTGGGGGAGGAGGAGAGGAAGAGAGCGTCGGCCTGACGCTCTCCCCCTCGTAGCGTTTGCGGAGGGGGGTTCCGCTCTGTGCTACGTTGCCTGTTTTGACGCCGCCCCTTTCGGTTGATTCAAAAGAAATGCGCAATTTCGCAAAATGAAAAAGCTTCTCCATATTTTCTCGATAGTTATGCCACCATTTTTTGCGGCGGCAGTGCTGATCGCGGGGGTTTCGATGGCGTTCGATCCAATCGGCAGCATGATTTTCTTTCCCGACCCGGCGCTGGTCGCCACGCCTCGCGACCTCGGCCTCGAGTACGAGGATGTCGACCTGAGCGTCGCAGGTGGCGGACGGACCCACGGCTGGTTGATCCCCGGCCGCACCGACACCGTCATCCTGTGGTTTCACGGCAACGCTGGAAACATCAGCCACCGGCTCGACAACATCCGAGTGCTGCACGATCTGGTCGGCGCCGGAATCATGATCGTCGACTACGGGGGATACGGCCGCAGCGACGGCGCCCCATCGGAAGAGCGCATGTACGCCGACGCCCGCGCCGCCTTGCAGTACCTGCGAGATCGCGGCGTGGCGCGCGAGGACACCGTCTACTTCGGACGATCTCTGGGTAGCGCGGTAGCGCTCGACCTCGCCGCCGAGCACCCTCCCGCCAAGCTGATTCTCGAGACCCCGTTCGAGTCTCTTCGCGCCATGGCCGGCGCCCTCGTGCCGGCGACTCTGGCCAAGCTCGTTCCGCAGCGCTTCGACAATCTCAGCAAAATCGGCAAGATCCGCTGTCCGGTCCTCTTCCTGCACGGCGACCGCGACGAGATCGTCCCGTACGAGCACAGCCGAACGCTATTCGAAGCAGCGCCGGAGCCGAAGAAGCACTACCGGATTCCCGGCGCGACCCACAACGACACCTACATCGTCGGCGGAGAAGCCTACTTCGCCGAAATCCGCGAGTTCATCGAATCGTAGGCTGCGCCGTCTTCGAAGACCCGCTGAAGTCCCCTTGGAGGGGGCTGTCGATTTTCAGGCCACTGCGTTGCCGCCCTTTGAAAAAGGGGGGTTCGGGGGGATTTTGAGATCGATCTTCCGATAAATCCCCCTCAGTCCCCCTTTTTCAAAGGGGGAGGCCATTGATAGCGTAGACGGTATGTCCATCGCTCCCGCCCATCCGTCTGCAACGATCGTCGTGGTGCGGGACGCCGACCGCGAGCTCGAGGTTCTACTCGTTCGCCGCAGCAAGAAGCTCAACTTCCACGGAGGAGCTTGGGTATTTCCGGGCGGCCGGATCGATCCGGAGGATCACACGGCGAACGCGGACGATCTCGCTTCGGCTGCGCGCCGCGCCGCGGTGCGCGAGCTACGGGAGGAAGCCGGTCTCGATCTCGACACGCACCACCTCCACCCGATCTCGCGCTGGATCACTCCCGATTTCATGCCCAAGCGCTTCGACACCTGGTTCTTCATCGCTCCGGCGCGCGACCACGACGTCGTCGTCGACGGCGGCGAGATCCGCGAGTATCGATGGCTCCGACCGACGGCTGCTCTCGACGAACAGCGCCGGGGCGCGATCGAGTTGCCGCCGCCGACCTTCGTAACCCTCAGCGAGCTCGCTCGAGCCCGCAACGTCGCCGGCGCGATCGAAACCATGCGCGCCGACCAGCCCCGCCCCTACACCCCGATCGTGTGCAATATCGACGGTGGGGCGTGCTCGCTCTACGAAGGCGACGCCGGCTACGACGAACGCAATCCGCAAGCCGACGGACCGCGCCACCGCCTGTGGCTGCTCGAATCGGGTTGGCGCTACGAGCGATCGTGAGAGCGCTAGCGCGGTAGGCCGAGCACGCGCTGCGCCACGATGTTGCGCTGCACCTCGGAAGTTCCGGCGTAGATCGATGCCGCGCGCGACCACAACAGCTCGCGCGACCAGTAGCCTGCGGCCGGCGCCGCGGGGTCGCCGCGCATTAGACCCGCCGGCATACCGAGGATTCCCCAAGCATCTTGGATCAGTCGCTGCTCGAGCTCGCTCCAGTAGAGCTTGAGAATCGAGCCTTCAGCACCGGGCTGGCCGGTGCGCACGATTCCCGACGCGTTGCGGTACGCGTTGAGCTTGGCGATCTGCACTTCGGTCGCGTAGCGAGCGAGCTTCTGGCGAACCAACGGATCGTCGAGCTTGCCGAGATCGCGCGCCAAGTCGACCGCCAGGCGATGCTCGCGCGCAAGCCGGGCGTGCGGCGCCGTCCCGCCGCGTTCGTGCATCAACGTCGTGATCACGACGTCCCACCCGTGGTGGACCTCGCCGACGACGTTGTCGATCGGGACCAGGACTTCGTCGAAGAAGACCTCGTTGAACCAAGCTTCTCCGGTAATCTCGACCAGCGGTCGGATCGTGATCCCGGGGCTCTTCAGGTCGACCAGGAGGAAGGACATACCCTTGTGTCGCTTCTGGGTGGGATCCGTCCGCACCACCAGAATGCACCAGTCGGCATGTTGTGCGAAGCTGGTCCAGATCTTCTGTCCGGTGACGGCGATGCAATCGCCGCGAACCTCGCCCCGGGCCTTCACCCCGGCGAGGTCGGAACCCGCGTTGGGCTCCGAAAAGCCCTGGCACCAGATCTCCTCGCCTCGAAGAATCGGCGGCAAGAATCGACGACGCTGCTCATCCGTACCGCAGTGGATCAGAGTCGGTCCGACGAGACCGAGCGCCACCGACAGATTCAATATGTCGGGAGCCCCGGCGAGGATGCACTCTTCATTGAAGATGAGCTGGTGGAGAACGTCGGCACCCCGCCCGCCGTAGCGAGTCGGCCAAGAGATGCCCGCCCAACCGCCGTCGAAGAGCTTGCGCTGCCACTCACGCGACAGCGCGACCTTCTCGCCCGGCTCGTGCGGCGCCTCGTCGCGCAGCGGCAACGTCTCTGCGAGCCAAGCGCGCAACTCGGAACGAAAAGCCTCTTGGCCAGCACTGAGCCGAAAGTCCATTCGCTGCTACCCTACGACGCCGCGCGCGGCTGCGCCACGACTCGCGCCGGCCTACGAACCCGCTGCTGACTTGGCCTCGGCCTCGGCAATGACGTCCAGCTCGTGCTGGTGTTGGCGCTCGAGAGCGAACTTCGGACGCATCAACGAAACCAATGCCGGGATGAACACGAGTGCCCCCACTGCGTGGAAGATCATCAGCATCATCAGGAGCCAAGCCATCTGAGCTTCGAACTTGAGTGGGTGGAAGAGCCAGAAGATCATGCTCGCCGTGATCGTCGCGCCGGTAAACATGATCGCGTGTCCCGTCGTGCCGATGGCGCGACGGTTGGCCTCGTCGAAATCGCCGGTGACCTCGTACTCTTCGACGATCCGGCTGAGGACGTAGTAGCCGTAGTCGATGCCGATGCCGATGCCGATCGCGGCGACCGGAAGCGAGTTGATGTTGAAGTCGATCCCCATGAAGTACATCACGGCCTCGGAAAGAGGCTGGGCGACGATCGATGGAATCAACACGATCAACGCACCGGCTGCCGACCAATAGGTCAGGAAGCTCAGGATGAATACCACGGCGAAGATGAGTGGAACGTTGATCCGATACGACCAATCGACTTCCTCGATCTGCGCCGCAAGGATACCGAACAACCCGCCGGCGAGGCGGTAGCGCACATCGTCGTCGGGACTCGTGTTGTTGGCGATGTACTCTTTGGCGCGCGCGATCGCCGCCTGAATCGTCTCGTGATCGTACTCTTTGTAGTAGACCGTGATCGTCGCGTTGGTGTAGTCGGGCGTGAAGAATCGATCCATCTCGCCACGACGCGTCCCCGCGGTCAGCATGAAGAAGAGCTGCGAGACGTGCGTATCCGACGAAGGCAGCATCTCCCACTTCGGATCGCCTTCGTGAAAAGCGCGAAAGACGGTCTTGAGCATCGTCGTCGCCGTGGTCGAGCCACCCGCGTTGATCCCCTGCTCCATGTAGCGCTGAAAACGATCGAGATCGTTGAGCGTCTTGGCGTCTTTGACGGCTCCCGGCTTCTTGCCCTCGACGATGATCACTAATTGCGTGTTGCCGGCGAAATACTCGTTGGCCTTGGCCGTCGCCACATTGTACGGGTGATCGGGGTACAAGAGAGCCATGCCGGGGGAGGTGTCGCCGGTCTTGAGCTTATGGGCGAAGAAAGCGGCGAAGAACATCGTAAACACGAAGACGCCCACCACCACCCATCGCCAGCCGCCGATCGCAAAGCGCGTCAGCGTTCCGCTGGTTGCCGCCGCCATCTTGTCGAAGATGTTCTCTCCGCGATGCTCGGCGGGAGGCTCGACAAACGACAAGATGATCGGGTGGAGGGTGACCACCGAGAAGAAAATCGAGATGATCCAGAAGCTCGCGACGAACGCCAGCTTCTGCATGATCGGGATCGTCGCAACGGCAATGGTCAGGATCGCGAGTCCGTCCGACATGATCGCAACCATGGCCGGTGAGTAGAGGCTGATATACGACTTGACGATCGCGGCGTCCTTGTCGTGCAGCTCGTGGAACTCCTCGTGATAGCGTTCCATCGACTGAACCGAGTGACTCAAGGCGCGGGCCGTGATCAGCACGAACACGACGATCACCAACGGATCCATCGTCAGTCCGCAAAGGCCGGCGAAGCCAAGCCCCCAAACCGCGCTCATCAGGCCGGAGAAGACAGGAATCCATACACCCTGGAAGGTGCGGAAGTAGAACCACAGCAGGGCGACGATGGCGGCACCGGTCGCGGCCAGGTACCACCACATCTTGCCGAGCTCTTCCTGGAAGTACGCAAACAACACCGGCGGCCCCGACACATAGATCTTGACCTTGCCGTCCGCCTCCTCGCGCTCGACGATCTCCTGCACCTGTTTCCACATGCCGGCGAGGTCGATGTACTCTTCCCAGAAACCCGCGACGATTTGCGTTGCCTTGTCGTCGTTCGAGACGAAAAACCCTCGCACCCCCTCGGTCGTATCGACCTTTCGGCGGAAGAACTCGAGCTCTTCCTTGTCGCGTGGAAGCCGCGGGTAGGTTAGCGGCACGGTCTTGATGCCGGCGCCGGTGGCGATCGTCGTCTTGAGCTTCGGATGGGTAATCGAGATGACTTGCTCGCCGTTGACGCCGGGAACACGCTGCAGAAGGTCGATGGTAATGCGATCGACCTTCTTGATGATCTCGGTGTCGCCGAATACATCGCCGTCGGTTGCCTCAACCGTCATCAACAGAACGTTCGAAGTACCGAAGGTGTGGCGATACTTGGTGTACACCTGGATGTACGGGTGGTCTGGCGGGTACAGGTCGAGAAAGTTGGTGTAGATCTTGAGGTGGAAAACCGTGAACCACACGAAAAATGCGGTCATGGCCATCACCACGATGCCGACGGGAATGCGATAGCGGAGCAGGAAGTAGAGGTACTTCTCGATGTACTTCTTCGGTAACACGCTCAGTCCCCCTCGGTCTCGAGCTCGATCCGGCTCTTGTCGATCATGACGCGGCTACCTCGCGCACCCACGATCGCCCCGTTCTTTCCGGGCAGCAGCGCCAAATCGCGAAACCACGGAAGCGCCCAGTTCTTGCTGGCTTCGAGTCGCGTCCAACTCCCCCCGGCATCGTCGCTCACGAAGACCGAACCGATCTCGCCGACAGCCACACCGTAATCTCCGACCACGTCGACCGCGTAGAGGCTGGGGTTCTCGAACGCCTGCCCGAAGCCAACCTGCTCCAGCGCCCGCAACTGGGTCGAGCCGTTGCGCACGTCCCAGGTTGCGCCGCCGTCGACCGTACGCAGGACGATGGCGTCGATCCCTACCGCCCAACAGCGCTGGGCGTCCGCGCAGCGGATGCCGAACAGAGTCTTCTGGAGCCCGCCGTCGAGCTTGGTCCACGACCGACCGCCGTCGTCGGTGCGAAACAGCGATCCTATCTCGCCGGCGAGGTAGGCCGTATTGCGGTCGACCACCGATACCGAGTTGAGAATGAGATCCTCGGTCAAGCTGAGATCTTGCCAGGTCTTTCCGCCGTCCGAGGTCGCAACGATGATGCCCCAGTCGCCGACGGCGATCCCAAAGGAACG
>JANQHZ010000733.1 GCA_028282445.1 Candidatus Binatia bacterium
TTTTTGCTCAGTTCGTGGACCACGACGTCACCCTCGACGTGGCTTCGGCCCTTCGCGGGAATCCACTGAGTGCCAAGGCGATCGCGGAGCTACCCAACCTGCGCTCGGCGAGTCTGGATCTCGATTGCGTATACGGTTTCGGCCCCGAGGCGAGTCCTCACATCTACGATCCTGCCAAGCCGGGACGCATTGCCGAGAATCCGAACGGCTTCGACCTGGCTCGTTCGCCATCGGGCGTGGCGCTGATCGGAGATCCGCGCAACGACGAGAATATCTTCGTGGCGCAAACCCAGCTCCTGGTTCAACGGCTGCACAATAAGATCTACGAGGAGCGTGTTTACCAGGAGAGTACCAGTGCGTCCTTCGACCGTTTCGAGGAGGCGCAGAGGGAGACGCGCTACCACTACCAGTGGATCGTTTTGTTCGATTTCCTCAAGCGTCTGTGCGACCGCGAGGTGTACAAGTTCGCGGTGAGCAAGATGCTGGGCGAGAAGAAGGGGCCGTTTCCCCTGATCTACAAGCTCGACGACCACAAGAAGCTGACCATGCCCGTGGAGTTCTCGGTGGCCGCGTATCGTGTCGGTCACACCATGGTTCGATCGGTCTATGCGGCCAACAAGCAGAACACCGATATCGAACTGTTCGATCAGCGGTTCGGGACCGAAGGATTCAGTGAGTTTCCGGAGGGCTTGAAATTGGACTGGCGGTTCCTGCTTCCGGTCGAAAAGTGTATTCGGCCGAGAATGGGCCGATCGATCGACCCGTTGCTGGCGGACGAGCTGCAGAACCTGCCGGTCGTGCCGAGTAGAAATCCGGCGGACCGCGCCCTTGCGTTTCGCAACCTGATGCGTGGGAACTCCTTGAGCCTGCCCAGCGGGCAAGCCGTGGCCAAGGCGCTGAACACGGCCGGATATTCGATGGTCAAGCCCAATTTCGACCTGAAGCTGGATGAGGTCCCCGGTTGGGGGACCCTAGACGATTTGGCGGGTAAGAAGTCGCCGCTGCGAAAATCCACCCCCCTCTTTTATTACATTCTTCGCGAGTCCGAAGTGGCGTCGGGTGGCGCGCGCTTGGGGCCGGTCGGCTCGGCGCTGTTGCTCGAGGTGTTCGGAGGCATGCTGACCTACTGCGGGTCGAGCTTCCTGAAGGCGAAGGACTGGAGCCCCGACCCGTGTATCTCGAAAGAGAGGTACGGATGGTGGAGCGACAAGTACCAGGAGTCCTTCAACAAGGAGTCGCTGATTAAGCACGACGACTACTTCCCGTTGGAGCTGGCGGATATCGTTCGCTTTGTCGAGGGTAAGGAGCTGTAGGCTCGCCGGCGACCGGGTTGATCGGGCTCGATTCGAATTCGCCGCCAGATCCGACCAGATCCGTCCTTACGGGCCGGGCCTACCGTGCCCAACTGGATGGCTGGTCGCGTCGATGACTTGCCGTGCGTCGTGAGGCGCGAAGACGCCTCGTTTGTCGATCGACTGTGGTTTGGGGCCCCGGGGGCCAGTGGCGGTGTTTTCGAGCCGGTGCGCCAAGGGACTTGCAATAAGAGGGCCCGTAGTGCGAGGTCTATGATCATGAGATATTTCGTATCTGCGCTAGTTCTCCTGTCCCTCACCGTTGTCGGCTGTGGCGATGACGATGATTCGGGCAGTTCCGATACCATTACTGTCCGGCCTGGGGAGTCGATTCAGGCTGCGGTTGACGCTGCGGCGCCGGGGAGCCGGGTTGAGGTCATGCCGGGTGAGTACGTCGAGATGCACGGCGGCCAGGCGGCTGTTCTCGTCCAGAAGTCTCTGGAGCTGATCGGGCTCAACGAAGACGGCGAGGTGAAGATCCTGCCGGGTCCGGGTAACACGGAAGGAATCTACGTGCTCGGCACCGAAGACGCCTTCATCGAGGACGTTCTGATCGAAGGGTTTACGATCGACGGCTTCTCGGAGAACGGGATCTGGACCTTCTACGCGCGCAACTTCGAGATCCGCAACAACAACGTCGGCAACAGCGACCACGTCGGCATCTATCCGCAGCTCTCCGCGCAAGGACTGGTTCGCGACAACGTCGCCTTTGGAGGCCTCGACAGCGCGATGTGGGTGTCGGGCTCCGAAGATGTCCGCGTCATCGATAACGAGTTGTACGGGGCGCCGATCGGACTCCAGGTCAATGTTTCGGAGGATATCGAGGTCGAGGCGGTCACGGCCTACGACAACGTGGTCGGAATCGCGTTCACCCATCCGCTCGCGTCCGGGTTGGGCGACGACGTGGACAAGGCCTTCGGCTATCGCACCGAGTATCTCCGGTTCTCGGACAGTGAGGTTACCGAGAACAATCTCCCGAATCCGGTGTCGGGCGGGACTCTCGGAATGCTACCGACGGGTACCGGCTTGCTGCTCATCGGCCACGATCGCGCTTACGTAGAGAACAGCGACTTCACCGATAACGTCTATGCTGGGGTCGTGATGGTCGACCACTGCCTGGTGACCGGCGACACCGATGAGGATTGCGCGCCGGACGACAATACGATTGTCGGCAACACGATCACCGGTAACGGATTGGACCCCACCGACGACAATGACTTTGCGGAGCTTGCCGCCGACGTCATCGTCTTGGGAGCCGGTGAAGGGAACTGTATGGCCGACAATGTCTACGATACCAGCGTTGGGACCGAAGGCATCGAGGCCGAGAGCTGCCCGCCCTATAGCGGCGGTGAATGATTTGGCCGGGCTGAGAGCCCGACGCGAAAGCACCGCACGGGAGCCCGATCCTTGCTGAGGATCGGGCTCCCGACCCGCTGACGACGAGCCGCCGTCAGCGAAACCAAAGACCAAGCCCTCCGGGCTGCGTACCGACTACCGGGAAGACGTTGCGTCACGATCTGCCGAGACGAGTTGCGCTTCTGGTTCTTTGCGCGACTTGGTGCGTGGCGTCGGCTAGCGTCGGCCAGTTGCCCGAGACGCCTTCCGTCGTTACTGGCGATGGGCGCGCGAACTCTCTCGATTCTTCCTCCTACCTGCGCGCCGGCGTGGCGGAGCAGGGGGCGGGAGACCACGAGGGAGCGGAGCGTTCCTTTCGGCGGGGCCTCGAGCTGACGCCCGACGATCCCGGACTTCGGGCCGCCCTGGGTGGGATACTCTTGCAGACCGGCCGGCCCGGCGAGGCTGTCGCCGAGTATCGGCGTGCGCTCGCGGTGTCGCCCGACGACGCCCGCATCCACAACGAGCTGGCGCTCGCGTTGCTCGAAGTCGGCGATCTCGCCGGCGCGGGAAAACACTTCAACCGCTCGCTTGCGATCGAGCCGCGTTGCGAGGTCTACGCCGACCTGGGCCTGCTGCAAGATCTCAGCGGCCGCGAGGATCTGGCTCGCAAGAGCTACGAAAAGGGCATCGCGCTCGACGAGAGATGCGTCCCGGCGCGGATGAATCTGGCCTCGATGCTGATCGAGGACGGAGGATACGCGGAGGCAGCGCTGCACTACCGCAAGGCGATCGAAGGAAAGCCTAGCGCCGAAGCGCATAGCGGTCTCGGCTACGCGCTCAATCAGCTCGGACGGCTCGACGAGGCCGCCGGGCAACACGAAGCCGCGGTCGCGCTCGACCCGAGCCTTGCTGTGGTGCACCGCAACCGCGCACTGACCCAGGCGCGGCTCGGCAACTACCAGGAGGCGATCGAATCGTATCGCCGCGCGGTCGCGATCGAGCCGCGTGTGTCGACGTACTACTCGCTCGCCGGAGTGCTGCGCGCCGCCGGACGTGGCGACGAGGCAGACGAGGCGTACCGCCGCGGCCGCGAGTTGTCGCGGCGTCAGGTCGCTCCTACGAAGAATCTGTCACCGGGCGGTTCCCGTCCCGGCGTACGTCCGTGAGCGGATTGGTGACGGCGGCTTTATTCGGCTCCAGCCGGGAAACTGGCGCCGATGGCTGGGGCTTGTGCTCTCACTCTATGATGTTTGGATCTCAGGAGTACGACTGACGCAGGCGGGGCGCGAGGCATGAAAATCGGAATCGTTGGAATGGGCTGGGTCGGGTCGAGTATTGCGATCTCGACCTTGCAGGCAGGGATTGCCGGCGAGTTGCTGGTCGCCGATGTGCGGCCGGGGCTGGCTGAAGGCGAGGCGATGGATTTGGCGCACGGCGCTGCTTTCTATCCAGCCGCCGACGTGCGCGCGGTCGAGGTTGCGGAGATGCGTTCTGCGGACGCGGTGGTGATCACAGCGGGACGCGGCGGTCGGCCGGAGGAGTCGCGGCTCGATCTCCTGCGCGACAACGCTCGCATCATGGAGTCGATCTGCCACGAGCTGTCCGGGGCACGCGGGCTGCTGGTGGTGGTCAGCAATCCCGTCGATGTCATGACCTACGTCGCGGCGCAGGCCTCCGGGCTGCCGCGTAACCGCGTGATCGGGACCGGTACCATGCTCGACACCGCGCGGCTGCGACAGATCATCGGCCGCCGCATCTCGGTGGAGCCTCGCTCGGTGCATGCCCAGGTGGTCGGCGAGCACGGCGACTCGGAGGTGGTGCTGTGGTCGGGGGCGCGTATTGGCGGGCTGTCGCTGCGCAAATGGCACGGCTGGGGGGAGGATGTCGAGAGCTCGATCGCCGATGAGGTGCGTCGAGCTGCATACGAAATCATCCAGCGCAAAGGCGCTACCAACCATGCCATCGGACTGGTGACCGCCGCACTGCTGCGCTGGGCACTGCGCGGGGAGCGCCGCGTTTTGACCGTGAGCCGCGTGCAAGAGGGTGCGCTCGGCCTACGCGATGTCGCGCTGTCGCTTCCTTCGGTCATGGGGAAGGATGGCGCCTCGGAGGTTCTCGAACCGGAGATGGATGAGCGGGAACTAGAGGGTCTCCTACACTCGGCCGAAGTGCTCCGTAGCGCGCAGGAATCGATCGGTATGTAGGACGGTCGACCGTACGTCATTGGAACTGGGGGCGGGGCCTGGGGAACCGAGGTCGGACTTGCTGTTGACGCGAGGCACCCCGGGAGCAACTGCGCAGGTTGAGCGAAATGGGAGGATTTCGCTATGAGGGGACGGAACCCTCTATCCTGTCGTCTGAGACCGCCCCCCTTCGACTGATATGTCCGAACCCGATCTCCCGCCGTCTTGTGAGCCAATCGAGAAGCTCGGCGCCGGTAGCTTCGGCGAGGTATGGAAAGCTCGCCGGGGCGAGGACCCGGGCCTGGTCGCTGTGAAGATCCTGCACCCGGGGCGATCGATCGAGTGCTTGCGCTCCGAGCTCGAGGTCACCCGGGGGTTTGACCACCCGAACCTCGTGGTTCCGTTTGAATGGGGGCAGTTGCCGGACGGCCGTGGCTTCGTTCTGTCGGACTTCGTCCCCGGACGGACGCTTGCCGAGTTGCTCGATGAGGATCCGACACTCGCCGGGCTCGATATACCGGCCGTCTTCTCGCAACTGCTCGAGGCCCTCGCCTACGCGCACTCGTCCGGAGTCGTGCATCGCGATGTGAAGCCTGGGAATATCATGGTCGACACGAGCGGCGAACGAGCGCGCGCCGTGTTGTTGGACTTCGGGTTGGGGGCGATGACGGAGAATGGCGAGGGGGTTGGCTCCGGGGGGTTCGCCGGGACCCTCCGTTACGCGGCGCCCGAGCAGATTCGAGGCGAAGCGGTGGGGCCGGCTGCTGATCTGCATGCTTGGGGCTTGGTTCTGCTCGAGTGTCTGGCAGGAGGCTCTGCGCTGGGCGGGGATCGGCGGATGGGCCAAGGCGGCTCGCGGTGGAGCTCGACCGTGCGCGTCCCGGACGCGGTGCACGGCCGCGGACTGCGATGGGTGTTGCGCACCCTGACCGTGCGCGATCCGGCCGAGCGTGAGCTTTCGGTCGAAGAGATTCGCGCCGTCCTCGACGACC
>JANQHZ010000744.1 GCA_028282445.1 Candidatus Binatia bacterium
CTACCGACCCTGTGGCACAACGACGACGGCTTCAAACGGGCCTACCTAGAGCAGTTCCCCGGGCACTATACGACCGCCGATGCGGGCTTCATCGATGAGGACGGCTACATCTGGGTCATGAGCCGGACCGACGACATCATCAACACGGCCGGCCATCGACTCTCGACTGGAACGATGGAGGAAATCCTCGCCGGCCATCCCGATGTCGCCGAGTGTGCGGTGATCGGCGTCGCCGACGAGATGAAAGGCCAGGTGCCGGTTGGGCTGGTCGTGCTCAACGCCGGCGCCGCGCGCGAAGAGGACGTGTTGCTACGCGAGTTGGTGCAGATGATTCGAGACCGGCTGGGACCCGTCGCCTCATTCAAGAAGGTAGCGATCGTTCAGCGACTGCCCAAGACCCGCTCGGGAAAGGTCCTGCGGGGAACCATGCGCAAAATCGCCGACGGCCTCGAGTACAAGACCCCGGCTACCATCGACGATCCTGCTATCCTGAGCGAGATCTCGGTCGCGCTCGAAGGAATGGGCCTGACCAAGCCCAGTCCGCACCGATAGCCGATTGCCGGAAAAGCCCGGCACGGGGACTACTGACAGGACGAGTTGAGGCTGCCGTCGTCGTAGGAGTCGCAGTCCACACCCAGAGCGTACATCTCATTGATGGCCAGGCACGTGCGACAATTCACGCGATCCTCGATACAACCGGCCACGGTCGCTCCCGACTCGCTGATACAACTACCGGCGAAGTAGTTGACGCCTTCGCATTTTCCGGCGACGACGGCTGACAGCTTCGCCGCCGCCTTCGCCACCTTGCCACGTTGGTCGGCGGCAACCGACCAATCGACGGTGTCGTCCGACAGGCAACGCTCGAGCTCGCTGGTCGAGAGCACGCCGCCCAGAAACGGAGCGGTATTGACCTTGATCGCACGCTTGGCGCAACCGGCGAACTCCTTCAGTTGGACGACGGAGATGTTCGCCGCCGCAGCGAGCGCCTTGGACTGACAACGGCACCCCACCTTGTCCTCCGAGCACGCAACCATGGCCGACTCGACATCGGCGCCAAACAGCTCCATGACCAGGTCGATCTGCGAAGTCGAGCTCACGTCACTCACGGTTTCCGGATCGGTCGAGCCATAGGTCGGCTGTTCGACCGAGCACTTGGCGTTTGCGACCGACACGGCACGCTCCTGCTTCTTCGCAACGCGTTGTTTCATGTCCGCCGCCAAGCACTCTTGTGCCGCCATGCCGTTCGAAAGTCGCCCCTTGGTCGAGGACTTCACACAGGAGACATTGTCCTTTGCCTGGGCTTGCGAGACCTGCACTCCGGCTTTCCAAAGCTCCTTGAGGCAGCGGATCTGATGCTTACTCTGAAGCTGTGCAGCGGCCGGCAGTGCGAAGAGGCTGATGATGGATACGATCGTCAGGGCGCGTGCGTACATTTCGAACCTTCTCCTCGTTATCGAGCTGATCGCGGCCGATCGCCGCATCGATTGTCGGAGCTGCATAATGCGAAGCACATGCCAACCGTTTGCTGCGGATCGCGAAACCAACCTCGGACGAATTCAGGGCCCGAATCGACACTGATCGGATGCTCGACGACAAAGATGTCCGGGCGCAGCGGAAAATCGGCCGCCCCTCGCCGGCAAGCGCCATGCTCTACGCCTTGCGCATCCGCACTAGGCATACCCGCAAAGGATCGCAGGGGGCAGTGACCGCCGCGATCGAAAAGGTTGGCGAGTAACACCTCTCTGTTAGTCTATTGGCAATGGATCGACATAAATTCATCGTTTCGTACGGACTTGCGGTCGCCTTCCTGAGCCTTGTCGGCTTCGCCGTATCCGGCGCCCCCACCTCCCTGATCGGCGCCGTCATGGGGTTGGCCATCTCCGCCGCGGCGCGTCCCAGCTTCGAATGGAAACACGGGTTGACGGTCGCAAGCGTGCTGACCGTCGCCCTTCTCATCCAGTCCCTGGCAAGGCTCGCCCGCGCTTCGACGGCGGCGCCACCGCCGGACTTCGGGCAGATGTTCTTCGCGACACTTGCCGCCATGAGCTTGACCGCATTGCTGGTGCTGATGGTGAGCGGCCCGTTGAAGAAGTAGGCCGGGCTGCAAATGGTGCTCGGGCACAAACCGGCCTCTGCGCCACCGGCGTGGACGCTGGCCGCTCTGCTCCTCGTCCTCTCCGGGTGTTCCACCGCCAAGGTCACGTCACCTGCGGCGGCCACGCCTGCGGTCGCGCAATGCCCGGTCGAAGGTCGCTGGGTCACACCGCCCGCCTCCCCGCCGCTGCCGACCGCCGCGTTCCTGGAACGGCTCGGAGCGCCGCGAGTGCTGCTTCTCGGCGAGGATCACGACCGCGCCGACGATCACCGCTGGCAGCTTCAAACCATCGCGGCGCTCGGCGGCAGACAATCCGAGCTGGTGCTGGCATTCGAGATGTTGCCGAGGTCATCCCAACCGGCCCTGGACGAATGGAGCGCCGGAGCACTGGACGTCGACGAGTTCGTTCGCCGCAGCCGGTGGTTCTCGGTATGGGGCTACCCGCCCGAGCTCTACATGCCGGTTCTGCACCTAGGACGGATGAACCGCTACCCCTTGGTCGCTCTCAACGTCGACCGGTCGATGCTCCGTATGGTGTCGGGAGGCGGGTGGAACTCCGTCCCGCTCGCTCAGCGGGAGGGAATCAGCGACCCCGCCCCGCCGTCGGCGGGCTACCGAGAGATGCTGCGCGAGGTGTTCGCCGCCCACGCTGGGGCGGAGCCGACCGACTCCGAAGCCCTGGAGAACTTCATCGACGCCCAGCTGACATGGGACCGTGCGTTCGCGCAAGGAATCCGAGACGCTCTGGAGCGGCATCCCGACGCAACCGTCGTTGCCTTGATCGGGCGCGGACACCTCGAGTACGGCTACGGCGTCGCGCATCAGCTCGACGATCTGGGTGTGACCGAGCACGTGACGCTCTTGCCGAAGGAGGTTTCGCCGCAGTGCGGCGACGCACTGGAGGTCGGCCTCGCCGATGCGGTTTTCGGAATCCGGCGCAACCGAGACGAGCCGCACGGCGTCAAGCTCGGAGTGTTCCTCGAGCCCGCCGCGGCCGGGGTTCGAATTCGCCGGGTCCTGGACGGAAGCGTCGCCGACGCCGCCGGGCTCGCGGTCGACGACGTCGTGGTCGCCGCCGCCGGACGCCGTGTCGCAACCGTTGCCGAAATCAAGGCGGTGCTAGCGAAGCAACCGCCCGGAACCGTCTTGCCCCTGCAAATCGAACGGGGATCGGAGCGCATCGAGATCGACGCAAGGTTCCCCCCGCGCGGGCAATGATCGCAAGGATCGCCAAGGCGACGCTCATCGCATGCGGGGTCATCGCAGCGCTCGCCGGAAACGCTCAGGCCCTGAAGTCCTATCAGCACCACCGAATCACCGTCGCGATTGACACCGCAGCCAACTCGATCGATGCGACCGTTCGCATCCGATTGCACACGACGAGCTCGACTCTGGTCTTCGATCTCGACCCCAGGTTGAACGTCGAATCGGTCCACCTCGGCGACACCCGTTTGCGCTTCGCCGGCGAGAACGGCACGTGGCGGGTGGAGCTGCCCGCCAGCGGCGAACAATCGCTGTCGATCCACTACGGCGGGCCACTGCGGCTGGCGCAATCGAGCGCTCCGAGGTCGCGATCCTTCGTGGAGACGGATGGCACCTTGCTGGTCGGCGCGTGGCACCCACACATGACGGACGACCCGATCACCTACGATGTCGACGCATCGATCGACCAGGGACAGACGCTGGTGATCCCCGGGCGCGTCGTCGAGCAACGGCAATCCCCGGGCGCAAACCGTATTCGGGTCGAGTCGGAGCGAAGCCTACCCGAGATCGCCCTCTTCGCCGGTCCCTTCCAGAGCGCCGAGATCGTCCGCGACGGGGTGACCGTGCGAACGTACCTACACAGCGAAGGCGCGAGGTTCGCGAATACGTACCTCGAAAAGTCGGCCGCTTACCTGCGCCACTACGACACAAGCATCGGCGCCTATCCCTTCTCGCATTTCTACGTAGTCTCGAGTCCGATGCCGGTGGGCTACGGCTTCGCCGGAGTCGCCTACCTGAGTCGCAAAATCATTCCCCTGCCCTACGTGCCACTCACATCGCTCGGGCACGAGGTACTTCACAACTGGTGGGGCATCGGCGTTCGGGTCGCTCCAGGCTCCGGCAATTGGGCCGAGGGTCTCACGACCTTTCAGTCCGACTACGCGTTCGCCGAACAACAGAGTGGCGCCAAGGGTTTGGAAATGCGCCTGCGCTGGTTGCGCCAGTACGCGGTGCTACCGGCCGAACGGGACTTCGCTCTCGCAGAATTCCACGCCCGCGCCCACACTGCTTCGCAGGTGGTGGGGTACCACAAGGCCGCCTATGTCTTCTTGATGCTACGGGACATCGTCGGCGACGAGGGCTTCTCGGCCGCGCTGCGCGATTTCTGGAAGACTCACGACCAAGGCAGCGCCGGGTGGGGAGATATCGAGCGTTCCTTCCGGCGGCATAGCAACCGGCCACTGAACGGCTTCTTTCGGCAGTGGATCGACCGCACCGGTGCCCCTTCCCTCGCCATTCACGATACACAGGTCACTCCAACCGAGTCTGGGTTTCGCACCGTTGTAACGCTCTCCCAATCCGTCCCCGACGGTGGAGCCGCATACCGACTCGACGTTCCGATCGAGATCGAATCCGACTCGTCGCGATCGGTGCGAAGCTATGCCATGAAGCGCGCGCTACAGTCGTTCTCGATCGACACCCAAGACCGCCCCGAGCAGCTGCGCGTGGACCCCGACCTTCGCCTGTTTCGCCGCCTCTCCCAGGCCGAAGTCCCGGCGATCCTGCGGGAAGTCGCCTTCGACACCAAAGCCGCGACGCTCATCGCCTTTGACGACGACGACGGACGCGCGGCAGCCGCGGATCTGGCGAAGGCGTTCTTGGAGCGCGCACCGCGCTACGTCGACCGCGAAAGAGCCGCTTCCGAGCCGGTGCTGCTGGTGGTCGGCGAACCGGCGAAGATCCCGGCGTTGGTCCAGGGTCTCGGCTTGGCCGAAGCACCCGCTCCGCTCGCGACCGGGACCGCGCGCGCCTGGGCCACCAAGCTTCCGAGCGGTGGCGCGGTCGCGATCGTAGAAGGCGACGCGGCGGCGTTGCGTCGGATCGCCGGGCCGCTGCCACACTACGGATCGCAGAG
>JANQHZ010000766.1 GCA_028282445.1 Candidatus Binatia bacterium
ATGCCTGCTTCCGCAGCTCCGCGATCCGACGTGATCAAACCAAAGCCCCTGATCGTCGCAACCGCGCTCTCGGTCGGCAACCTTTTTCTTCACAAACCGATCTCCGACGTCTTCGACACGCTGTTCAGTCGGGTGGGTCGCAGATGGTACGAGATCATCTGCTTGGGCCTGATCGGGGCACTCTGTGCGGCGGCAGCCGCCCCGTCGCTTCGCCGCCTGTCGGCGGCCTTGCAACAAACTTGGCTGCCGGTCTCGCTGCTCGGCCTGACCGTCCTCACACTAGCCTCGCATCGCTGGCTGCTGGTGACCAACGTCGAGCTGATTCACTTTCCCCAGTTCGCCCTGATCGCGGTACTATTCCTCTCCGCCGGCGTCGCCCCCAAGCTCGCATGGCTCGGCGGCAGCCTGGCCGGGCTGCTCGACGAAACCTACCAGCACTTCGTCCTCTACGCCGGCGTCCCCAATACCTACTTCGACATCAACGATATCTTGCTGAACACCATTGGCGCCGCCTGGGGCGTCTGCCTCTTCGGCGCCGGCGGGCTCAGCAATGCCGGACCGACCTTCGCCAAAACGCGAAGCTATGCGCTGTTCGCGGCTGTCGCCGTCTCGGTGACGGCAGCGGCGCTCTATTTCGATCCGCCCGATCAAGTCTGGCTTCGGCCGGCAGCGACACGACGGCTCTACCGGGTTCTGTCGTGGGGAGAGGGGTTGGCCGGAATATTCGCAGTCACGGCCTTGGTCGAGTTGGCGGCAACTCCCCGCAAGCGCGGCCGCAGCGGAGGCACTTCGGCGAATACCGCCGGGTCTTCGGCAAATGACTGAGCGCCGAGGGTCGCTTGCCATAGCAGGAACGCTGCACGGGATCTCGGCAGCGATCGCCGTCGAGTGGTGGCTCTTCGAGACGTCCGTGCGCGACTACCTGCTCGGCACATACCCGAAACATCACGACCAGGTCGTGTATCTCAATCTTGCGTACGCGAACTACCACCGCATCCTGGACCAGGGCATTTGGCGCGCGATCGTCGCGAGCCTGCAGGACCTCCGCGCCAACGGCGCGTTGCTCGACTTCGAAGGCGCTCTGTCTTTCCTGGTCGTCGAGCCCAATCGGGTCGGCGCGCTGAGCGTCACCTTCGCGCACTTCGCCGCCCTGCAAGTGGTCACGCTCTTCGTCGCGTCGTGGAGGACCGGCACGCTCGCTTTCGGAATCATCGCCAACGCCCTGCTGATCGCGTCCAATTTCCTGTTCATCGTGCCGGGAGGGATCTTCGACTTCCGGATCGACGCGTCGGCAAGCTGCGCCTTCGGAATATACATCGCATTGTTGCTGAGGTCGCGATTCTACCGCAGCCTGCCGTGGTCGGTCGCAGCGGGCGCCGTCGCCGGATACCTCATCGCGCTTCGACACAACATGGCGGTTCACGTCGGCCTGATGCAGGTGGCGTTCCTCTTCGTCATCCTGATCGCCGACAAAGCAGACAGCGCCCCTCGATTCGATCGCGACCCGCGGCTACGCAACCTCGTCATATCGGCGGCGACTCTCGCCTTGCTGGCGGCGCCATTTCTCGTCCTAGCTTTCGATCAGATTTCGTCTTACTACCTGACCCAATTCGCCGTTCGAGCACCGGCGCGCAACGCGCTGAGCGGCCGCACCTTCGTCGAGCACTGGTTGTTCTACCCCTACGCAATTTACTTCCACCAGATTCGCTACCCGCTCGTATTGTTCGCCGGTCTCGCCGCGACCCTGTGGGCGATGCGATCGCGCGCGAGCGGCGTCGAGCCCCCCGCCCCGCGTCGCCGGTACTGCTACACCGCGCTTCTCGAAAGGTACGTTCCGGTAGTCGCGGGAATCGCGATCCCACTGACCGTGCTGACGCTGCACTCCGACCGATCCCCGGTGGCGATCGGATTGACCGTCACGCCGATCGTATTGCTGCTCACCTTCTTGCTCGACGACGCAACGTCGCTGGGATCCAAGGGCTGGCAAGACACCCCTGCACTACTCGCCGTCGCCGCGCTGACGACGGTTGGAGCGCTCGGATTGCACGGACTGCAACACCAGACATGGCGCAGCGACCAAGAGCAGGTTGCAAACGTCGACCGGGCCGCGTTCGAGATGCACTACGAGCTCGGTAGGTTCATGCAGGAGATCGGCAAACCCAGACCCCAGTACGTGATCAATACCGTGCAGGACTTCCTCGAGCCCGGGATCGGCGCGACACCGGTGTTCGAACGCGAGCGGCGCAGGTTCCAACCGATGGTCCTCACCCGCGCCCAACAGATCTTCCCGGTCGAAGAGCAGGAGTTCTGGCGCCGTTTCGAGTCGAGCGATGCGGTGCTGCTACAAACCGGCGGGCCGTCGCTCGACTTCCCATATACCGTTTTCGTTCGGTCGGTCGAAGACAGAATACGCGACGAGCTCCGACGGCACTTCTTGCCCTTCGGCCGTTGGACGATCGGGGACTACGCCGTCGCCGGCTGGATCGCGCCTTCGATGACGCTGGTGGAAGGGGTCAACCACTGCGTGGGGAAAGCGTCCGCCGACGGCCTCTCGTCGTTCACCGTGACCATCCCACACCGGCTCGCTTCGGCCCGACCGCGAATGGTCTTGCGCGGTGCCCGCAGCCGAGGTGGAGTACCGCTGGAAATGGAGGCGACAGCGAACGGCCTGACGATCGACAGCACTCTCACCGCGA
>JANQHZ010000824.1 GCA_028282445.1 Candidatus Binatia bacterium
TTGCCTGCCGATTTTTCCATTGCTATCAATGACGGACGAGGAGATTTGCCATGGCGACGATGATCACCGAGGAGTGTATCAACTGCGGAGCGTGCGAGCCGGAGTGCCCGAACACCGCGATCTATCAGGGCGGTGTGGAGTGGGAGATGGACGGCGCCAAGAATCCGGCGCTGGCGGCCGAGGTGTTCTACATCGTCCCGGAGAAGTGCACGGAATGCGTCGGCTTCTTCGACCAGGAGGCCTGCGCGGCGGTCTGCCCGGTCGACGTCTGCATTCCGAACCCGGACATTCCCGAGACCGAGGCACAGCTGCTCGAACGCGCCAAGCAGCTCCACCCGGGCACGGACTTCGGTAGCGACTTCCCGTCGCGCTTTCGCGAAGAAGGTGGCGAGACCGCGGCGCCCGCCGCTGCGCCGGCAGCCGACGCAGCCGCCGCGCCTGCGGCGGCACCTGTTGCGGCTGCTCCGGTGGCGGTGGCCGGCCCGGCGCTCAACTTGCCGGCGGTCGACACGTGGGACATCCCGCTCGATTGCCACGCCTGCGGCGGCTCGTACTCGGTGCTGTTTCAGCATCTCCGCAGCGGCGCCGTCCTACGGTGCCCATACTGCAAGAGCCAGTACATCGTCACCACCAGTCTCCACAATCAGGTTGGCAAGGTGCTGCGCGATTTTCACGCTCGCTGGACAGAAGCGTTCGAAGAACTGCGCGAACGCCGCCAGCGTGAATTGGACGAGTTCGAAGCCCGTCAGAAGGCCGAGTTGGAGGAGGTCAACGAGCGTGTACGTTCCCTCAGCGAGTCGGTTTTGGCACCGGGCGCTCCGAAGAAGCGCGCTTGGATCTTCGGCTAGGAAGTTGTTCGCGGCAGCGCCCCCGGTCCGGTCGGGCGCCGAGATCGTGACGTGCTGAAGCCTCCAGCGCTCAAGCCCGGTGAGACGATCGGTGTCGTCGCTCCGGCGGCGGTCGCCGATGCGCTGCGGGTGGAGTCCGGCGTCCGCGTCTTGCGGCAAGCCGGCTATCGCGTCTGCGTCGGCGAGGCAGTGTTCAATCGCTCGGGGTACCTCGCGGGAAGCGACGCCGAGCGTTTGGAGGATCTCGTTCGCATGTTCGGCGATCCCGAGGTGCGGGCGATCTTTTGTGCCCGCGGTGGCTACGGTTCGGGACGCCTTCTTCCTAAACTGGTTGAACGATTGCCGGTCGACGATCCGAAGATCCTGGTCGGTTATAGCGACCTGACATTCCTGTTGACGTATCTGACGCAACAGGTTGATTTGGTTGCGTTTCATGGGCCGATGATCTCGGACTACGAGGATAGTCCGGAGGCTGTGCCGGAACTGTTGGCTCTGCTCGGCGGGGACCGTTCGGGTTGGAACATGTCGGCCGCGGCGATCGTTCAACCCGGCACTGCCGAGGGGCAGCTGACCGGGGGGTGTCTGTCGGCGGTGGTGGCGACTCTCGGCACCCCGTTCGAGATCGACACCGATGGGAAGGTGTTGTTCCTGGAAGACGTGAACGAGAAGCCGTTTCGGATCGACCGTATGCTGACCCAGCTGCGCCATGCCGGGAAGCTCGACGGCGTCGCCGGGGTCATGTTCGGCGAGATGGTCGGGTGCAGCGCCGATCCCAACGAGTCGGTCAAGGTCGCCGACGTGATCCGGCAGCAGTTCGCCTCGAGCGACTACCCTGTCGTGAGCGGAATCCCGAGCGGCCACGGGGTTGGTACCGCGACGCTGCCGCTCGGGGTTCGCGTCCGGCTTGCCGGCGAGCGACTCACTCTTCTCGAGTCGCCGTTCTGCGAGTGATCGGGCGTTCGTGACGCAGCTCGACCAGGCGTTCACCGACGCCATCGAAGGAGGCGTCTTCCCCGGCGCTGTGGTGCTGGTGCGCGATCGGGGCGCGGATGCCGAGATCAACGCCTATGGCAACTCGTCGATCGAGCCCGATCTCCGACCGATGCGGGAGGACACGATCTTCGATTTATCGTCGCTCACCAAGCCGTTGGCGACGACGGTCGCGATCATGCTGCTGGTGCGTGACGGACTGCTGCGGCTCGACGATCGGGTATCCCGTTTCTTTCACAACTTCGGCGTCTACGGAAAAACGCACGTCACGTTTCGTCACCTGCTGAGCCACAGCTCGGGCCTGGCGGCGTGGCGCCCGTATTTCGAGACCGTCCGCAAGATCGAGCAGCGCGGTGAGAAGGTGAATTTCTTGGGCAGCGCCGCCGCGAAGGAGTTCGTCTACCAGGAGGTGTGTCGCGAGCGTCCGGAGACCGCGGCAGGTACGGCCGCGGTCTACAGCGACCTCGGCTTCATCTTGTTGGGCGCCGCGGTCGAGGTCATCAGCGGCAAGTCTCTCGATCGCTTCTGCAACGAGCGAATCTTCGGTCCGCTCGAGCTGCAATCGACATCG
>JANQHZ010000090.1 GCA_028282445.1 Candidatus Binatia bacterium
TACACGTCGGTGATCGACGACAAGTCGTACCGGCGTCTCCGCGATACTCTGGAGGATGCCGAGAAGAAGGGCGCCGAGCTGGTGTCGTTGGTGAGCGGCGCGACCTTCAACGAGGTGCAGCGCAAGATTCCGCCGCACCTGGTTTTGGATCCGACCGAGGAGATGACGATCCTGCAAGAGGAGATCTTCGGGCCGTTGTTTCCGGTGAAGACCTACAAGAACCTCGATGAGGTTCTCGACTACATCAACCAGCGCGACCGACCGCTCGGACTCTATATCTTCACGAACGATCGCGAAGTCGAGGAGCGGATCCTGTACGGTACGATTTCCGGCGGAGTGACGGTCAACAATTGCATCATGCACGTTGCCCAGCACGACTTGCCGTTCGGCGGAATCGGCGCCAGCGGGATGGGCCAGTATCACGGCCACGAGGGCTTCATCGAATTCTCGAAGCTGCGGCCGGTATTCACCAATCCGAAGCTGCCGATCTTTGAGATGTTCTTTCCGCCGTATCGCAAGCGTCATTCGCGCATGGTGAACTTCATGCTCAAGTACGGTCGCTGATCGGAGTCCATTCGCCACCGATGGCGAGAGCCGATTACCATGCCCAGATGGAGCGCCACGCCGGCGAATGGGACGTCCTGCCTCAGGGGTTGGTCGTTCCTACTCTGCCGCACGGCAGCGACTGGCGGGAGGGGTTCTGCAGCGGTATCGCCAGTCTGACCGAGGCGGTGCTGGATGGGAACCGCTGGCCGGCGGTCTCGGGAGCGCTGCTGGCCGAGCTCGCGTTGCGTTGCGCGACGTTGGCGGCCCTTACTGTCGCCCCGCGCGACCGGCAGGTGAACCCGCTCGAGCTGTACACCCGCTTCCGGAAGGCCATTCCGGTGCAAGATCCGCGTACTCGTCCTCGTGTGGGTGACGAAGGGAGCTTCCTCTATTGGACCGCCTCGGTCGATTCGGGGTCGGACCCTACCTCGGTCGACGTCTCGATGACCCGGCGGCCGGACCCCGATAGCGATCCTGTGGAGGCGGTCGCGGCCCTCGCGTGCTTCGATACGACGGTGCCCGTGGAGGTGGGGGGCGGGTGCGGCGTCGAGCGCCGTATGTCCGACTATCTCCTAAGCCGCCCCCGACGTCTCGCGCTACCGGCGTACCAACTCGGGTGGGGCTCGGACGAAGTGCGCGGGCGTTGTACGGAGGCCCCGGGGTCTCTGGTGGCCGTCGCCGAGCAGGCTCTCGGTGACGCCGGCAAGATCATCCGTGGCGACGGTGTACCGGAGGACGAAGAGGAATCGATGTTGTTGGCCGACATGACGTATCTCTGGGTGTCTCCTGTCGACGACGCCTGCGTCGATTACGTCGCCCATGCGGGCGCCCGTCGTACCGACGAACGCGGGCGCGACTGGGTCGACGCGAGAGCGGTCCTCTCCGTAGATGACCAACCGCTCGGGGAAGCTTCGGGAACCCTATTCTTCCGGCGTTATCGCCCGCGTCGCTGACGCCCCCGACGGCGGGTGATGCGCTGTCGCCGCCGACGGCTGCATGCGCCAGACGACCAGGGCCGAAACCGGCGCGACGATCATGAGGCTTCTCAGGGCGGGTGGGTAGCCACCTAGCTGCTCGGCCATGAGGCCGATGACCAGCGGGCCCAATCCGCCACCGATGCCGGTTACGAAGTTGAGTGCGCCGAAAACGGTTCCATACGAACGCAGGCCGAACATATCCGCGACCAGCAGGCCCTGGAGCATGAAGACTGCGCCGATGGTGAGGCCGAACAGAAGGGACGCGACCAGCAGCGGTACGGGTTGCGCCGCCATGCTGAGTGCGAGCACGGCGAAGGCCTGGATCGAAAAAAGCGTAGCGGCGACATGCTTCTTGTCGAAGCGGTCGGCGAAGCGACCTGCGATGAGTCGGCCCACGATGCTGCCGAGCGGAATCGTAGCTGCGCCCAGCGCGGCTTCCGACGTCGACATGTAGCCGCGCAAGAGGTGGAGGTGGTGTACCGCGACTCCGGTTTGGCAGACCAGGATTGCGGCGAACGAGATGGCGAGTGAAACGAAGGTCGGTGTGCGGATGGCGTCGCGCGCTCGCCATACGCGTTCCGCTTCGCCGGCGGGCGCGCGGCGATCGTCGGGGAAGGGGGCTTCGTCGTCCGGCAACAGGCCGAGCTGTGCAGGGTCGTCGCGTACGATCGCGTAGGTCACGGGTAACGCGACGGCGAGAACGAGTCCAGCCAGCAGCGGTGCGGCAGTTGCGATTCCACGGGTAGCTATGAGCCCTGTCATGACCGGCACCAGCACCAGTCCGCCTACCGACACGCCGGTTTGGGCAAAGCTCATCGCGCGCGAGCGCCGGCGCACGAACCAGCGGTTGACCAGGCCGGAAATTGGGATCGCGGCACTCATCGCGAAGCTCGCCGCGAGGAACAGATATACGACGTAGAGCTCCACGGGGCGGTCGACCTGTCCCAAGGCGATCAACGAGCCGGCCATGGTGACGGCACCCGCTGCCAGCATGCGGCGCGAACCCCAGCGATCGACCGCTCTCCCGACCGGGATTCCGGCGATTCCGGTGACCATGAAGAATACGGTCGAAGCGCCCGAGACCGACGCCTTGGACCAGCCTTTTTCGGTGATGAGGCCGTCGAGGAATACCGTCTGCCCGTAAAATCCGATGCCGACCGAGACAAAGCTCAGCGCGAACGCCGCGGCGACGATGAACCAGCCGTAGAATAATGCCGGTCGAAGCCGCTGTATGCGCGGCGGGTGGTGCGATCGATGGGAGGACATTCAGCCCGCACTATCCATGAACGTCGCGCCGCTGCCGCAGAAAACCTACGCGGCGCATGACCCGGAAGCTGGCGAATCGCACGGCCCGGACTCAAGACTCGGCGTTGTTGCGCAACGTGATCAACGCCGGCAGCACGACCAGATTGCAGACCAGGATGATCACCATGCCGAACACCAGCAGGACACCCATGCTCGAAACTCCGCCGTGGGCGGACAACGCCAGGCTTCCGAAGCTGGTGATGGTGGTGATCGCGCTGAAGAACACGGCACGGGCGGTGACGCTGTCGAGGATCGAGTCGCTGGCCGTCCCGTCGCGAGCGGTGTGGACGAGGTGGATGCCCGAGTCGACGCCGATGCCGACCAACAGTGGGATCACGACGACGTTGACGAAGTTTAGCGGCATGCCGATCGCGACCATGACGCCGCCGGTGAGCACCGCGCCGAGGCTGAGCGGCAGCAAGACGAGCAGGGTGTCTCCGATGCGGCGCCACAAGAGGAGCAGGAGCAGGACGATCGCCGAGAATGCCCAGGTGAGAGCTTGCTTGAGGGACTTGAGGGTTTCGCGTGCGAGCTCGAGGAGGTTGACTGCCACCCCGGTCGCTTGCGGGTCGATGGTTCGGACCGTGTCGACGAACTCGGTCACCTCTTGAGTGTTCGCAAGCTTGCCGGAGGGGAAGATCTGGACGCGTGCGTGCCCGTCCGGAGCGAGCATTCTCTCGACAAGGCTCTCCGGCAGGTCTTCGAGCGAGAGGGGGGGAGGGTCGACTGCCTTACGCAATCGATCCAGGAGATCGGAGAAGTTGCCGAGCAGGATCTTTTGGAGGTCCTGGAGCGCCGCTTCTCGGTTCCCTTCCGACTCGATGCGCTCCAGGAAGTCGTCGAGGTGTCCGTCGAGGCGGCGGGCGCTCTGCCCGAGTGCGGACTGATCCTGTTGGAGCCATTCTGCCGCAAGCGATTTGTGAAGCTCGCGCAGAGCGTCGACCTGCTCGTCGGTCGAGGTCGTCGGCGGCTCGACGTCCGCACGTGGTACCTCGAGCAACATCGATACGGTTCCGAGGATCTCTCTCTTCTCCTCCTGGTCTTTCGGGACGTAGTCTTCCAGCGAGATGGCCGAGCGAACGACATCGAGCTCTCGCATGCGGCCGGCGGTCTCGGTCGCCTCGGCGAGGTTGCTCGCCAGCGCGTCGATGTACCACGGAGAGGTGGTGCTGCGCGTCAGCAGCTCCTGGAACGCCTGGACCGACTCGGTTCTGGGGTCGCGCATGGATACGACGTCCATGTCGAACTCGATCTCCGGCAATTTGATCGCCGCCGCCGCTCCCAGTGCGAGCGCGACGATGGCGATCGTGCCTGGATGAGTGGCGACGATTCGCGGTGGAGACAGACGGAAGGGCAGAGGGCCGCGCACTGTCGGGTTGGAGTTCTCGACAAGTGCCACCACCATGGCCGGGAAAAAGGTGAATGTCTGGAAAACGATGATGAACATCCCGCCGCCGGCGATGATTCCGAGCTCGGCCACCCCGCGGTAGCCGGTCGGCGCGAATGCGAAGAAGCCGATCGCGGTGGTGAACGAACACAGGGCGAGCGCGGTGCCGATCTGTTGCAGCGAGCGGTTCATCGCCGCCCGGGATCTTTCGCCGCGATGGAAGGCGTCGGCGTAGTGCATCCCGAGGTGGATCGCGAAGTCGACGCCGAGGCCGATAAAGAGGACGGCGAATGCGATCGAGACGACGTTGAGGTGGCCGACCGCGACTGTGGCGAACGCGGCGGTCCAGATCAGTCCGACCAAGAGGGTGGATGCCGCCGCTGACACCAGGCGCATGTTCATCAACGCCAGGTAGAGGACTCCGGTGACCAGCAGAAACGACACGGCCGAGGACATGCCGATGTCCCAGGCGAGGCCGAACATCTCGTCGTAGTTGAGTGCGGGGTTGCCGGTAATCCGGATGCGAACGCCCCGTTCCTGGCTCAGCGAGAGTCGCTGCGCCGCGTCGCGGATGCTCTCGATTGCGGATTGTGCCGCCAGGAGCTTCCCGAAGTCGAGCACGGGATGGGCGACGATGAGCTGGCGGGTCTGCGGATCGACCGCGGACCCCTCCACGATCAAGCTCTCCCACGACACCGAGACCGGATACTCGTCGAATACGCTCACTGTTGCGTTGCCGATCTGATCGAGCACCGTCGGCCAGCGTTCCGACATCGTTCCTGGGTTGCGTGCCTCCTGGTCGAGCGCGAAGCGGATCAACCCCGCCAGTCGAGCGATGCTCGGGTCGTTCGAGAGCTCTGCGATCAGAGGCTGGATGAGCGCCATCTGATCGACGAACTCGTCGAGCTCGTCGGGGGAACGATAGAGCAAGCCGTAGCGTTGAAAAAAGGCCTCACCGCCAGGGATGTAGACGTCGTTGAAGGTCTCCTCGTTTGCCGCGATTGCGTCCGCCAGGTCGGTGGCCGCTTGACGGGCCTGTTCGGGGGTCTGTCCATCGACCACTACGAGCAAGGCGTCGTCCAGGTTTCGAAAGTACTTGCGGTATGCCTGAGCGGCGCGCTGAAACGGCAAGTCGGGTGACAACATCGTTTTGTTGTCCATGTTCACGCCCAGGTTGGTTAGGGCGAAAACTCCCAACAACAGCGTCAGCACGATCTCGAGACCGATGACCGCGCGGTAATGGTTCTCCACGAGCTCGACGTAGCGTCGCAGGAGCCCGGCCAGCTTGTTCTCGAGTCGATCGTTCACGTGCGGGACCTTATCTGGGGCGGGGGTGTCAGGGGGGCGCTGATGGTGGGTTCTGAGCTACCTGGCGAGACTCGGCCGCACAGAACCCAAGCCTAGAGGCAAAATCGGGGAGCAGCCAGTATCAGCGCAGCTTCTTTTGCCGAAAAGCCAGAAAAATGCCGGGTCGAACATCTTGGCATTTGAAGAAAACCGGCTATCATACGGGAAGATCATATCCGACCCCCTGACGCCCCAAGGCGCTCCAATCTGACCGAAATCATCCGGACGGGGGCAGGCGAGCCTGCGGCAAATCGGGCAGCTGAGGAGAGGTTGATGCGGGCTGAGATCGTACTTAACGGAATGGTTATGAGACTGCTTTCGAGCACGGTCGTCTGTTTGACGATGCTGGTTATTCTATCCGGTCAGGCGTTTGCGACGCCGACAGTATCGGATACCGACTCCGATTGGTCCGATGCCGAGCTGGAGGCGGAGTTCGATGAGGAGTTTGATCTCGAGCCGGCATCCTTCCCGGACCCCCTCGAGCCGGTCAACCGCGTGACGCTGGGATTCAACCGAGGAGTCGATCGCTGGCTGCTGAGGCCGATCAGCAACGTGTACCGTTTCGTTGTTCCCCAGCCGGCCCGGCAGAGCGTAATCCGCTTCGTAACGAACTTGAACTCGCCGGTCGTTTTCACCAACGACATGCTGCAGCGGGAATGGTACGACGCCGGCATGACGGTGGGTCGTTTCGGCATCAACTCGACCGTCGGCGTTCTCGGATTGTTCGATCCTGCGGATGCGTGGTGGGGCCTGGAGGGCCACGTCTCCGACTTTGGGCAGACGCTTGCTCTCGAGGGAGTGCCGAGCGGCGCTTACATCGTAATGCCGCTGCTGGGTCCGACGACGGTACGGGACGGATTCGGCGACATAGTCGACGTTTTGTTTAGCCCCCTGACCTTCCTCGTCGGCCCGGTCGATCAGATTATGTTGACGTCTATCTACGGCACTGGCTCGGGATTGGCATTGTGGGACGCTCACGCCGACGAGATCGACATGCTGGAAGAATCGTCGGTGGACTTCTATGCCGCGTTGCGCAACGCGTACTATCAGACCCGGACGTCGGCGATCTGGGATCGGCGCTCCGACCACTCGGCGATCACCGCGGTGGCGATGGAATACATGCCGCGCTGGTCGGCCGAACCGGAGCTTCGCGCGTCAGCTGAGTAGCGCCGGGTTCCTCGCAGCAGGCGATATGCCTGCTGCGAAGGCGTGGCGTTATTCGCCCTTACCCGATTCGAGGCTCGCGATCCGCGCCTTAACGCTGGCGACGAGTGGGTCAAATCCTTCGCGCTTGAGCACGGCGGCGTATTCCGAGCGGCGCAGGGCGAGCTCGCTGATCGTGCCCTTTAGGTACACGTCGACGACTTTGCATCCGTCGGGGGTTTCGCGAACGCGGTATCCCAGCGGCACGTCCTCTTGCCCCGGGTCGATGACCTTGGTTCGGATCAGTACAGTGTCCTTCGCGCCGGGTTCCTCACCGACGATCTCGAAGGTCTGCCCCGAGTAGTGGTCGAATCGCGAAGCGTAGTTCGCCGTCATATAGTTGGCGAAAAGCGCGTACCAGGTCTGCCGATCGGCATCCGCCAGATCCAGGAAGGCGCGTCCAACCGATTGTCTGGCCATGTACTCGAGGTCGAAGGTTTCCTGCAGCGCCGGGGCGAGGAGGTCGTAGCGCTGCTGATAACCGAGCTCGTTCGACTGCTTCAACACATCGAGCAGCGAGGCATTCAATCCCTCGATGAGCACGACTGCGGAACTAGCCTCGTTGCTGTCCTGCGCGGCCGGGGCCGGATCGACAGCGTCCGGCGCGGGCTCCGCCGCTTCGCTGGTAGCTGTGTTCGGCGCCGTCTCGGACGCGGTGTCCTCGACCGCCGACAGTGGATCGGTCGACAAGACGATAGCGCCCGCCACCCACAGTATCAGCGGTGCCCTTCTCAGTTGTCCGGACATAGACTCGCTTCCCTCCTCCTCCGCGCCGCGGACCATACCATGGATGCAACTCGACGTCAGCCGCGCCGGACTTCCGCGGCTGGTCAGTTCTTGGCCGGTGCGAACTCTGCAAGCAGGTCGAGGTCGGGGCCCATCTCGCCGTCGCTGCGGATGGGTTGTAGGCAAACATGGCTGGCGCCTGCGTCGAAGTGCTCCTGCAAACGTGTTGCGATCGCCTTCTCGTCGCCCCACGCGAAGACGGCGTCGATCAGCGCGTCGCTGCCCCCATCTTGGAAATCCCGGTCGTCGAAGCCCAGCGATCGCCAGTTCTTTTGGTAGTTCGGTAGTGTCAGGTAGGTCGAGAGGTGTTGTCGGCCGAGCTCGCGGGCCCTCGATGGGTCCTTCACGAGGATCGCCTTCTGGTCGGGGCAAAGCATCGGGCCGGCGCCGAGAATCTCTCTCGCGCGAGCGGTGTGTTGCGGTGGTACATTGTAGGGATGGGCGCCCTGCGCAAGCTCGGCGGATAGCGCCAACATCTTCGGTTGCAGTGCGCCGATCACGATCGGCGCCTCGTCGGCCGGCGCCGGACCGATGTAGAGGGCGCTTTTCATTGCCTCGAGAACCCGACGCATGGTGGTGAGTGGCTTGGCGTAGTCGTGGCCCCTGAGATCGGCGACCATGGGCTTGTGGGAGACGCCAAGGCCGAGAACGAATCGTCCCTGCGAGAGCTCGGCCATGGTTTGCTGTAGTGCGCGTAGCGACATTGCGTCGCGCGCGTAGATGTTTGCGATTCCCGTTGCCAGCACGAGCTTCTCCGTGCGAGCGGCGATAAACGAGAGCAGCGCGAAGGGATCGCGGCCAACCGCCTCGGGGATCCAGAGAGCGCCGTATCCCCAGGTTTCGAGCTTTTCCGCGAAGTCGACGACTTCCTGCGCGTTGAGGTTGTCGAGAAATGTCCAACAACCGAGACGTCCAATATCCATGTTTCCCTCCTTCGCAGCCCGTCCGGCCGCCGTGGAGCCATGTCGTCTACCATGAATATCGGGATCGTGAAGACTGAAAAGCCCTTGGCGACCGCATCGACTGTCTCGCCGAGTGGGTCAGTCGGGCTCCTAGCCAACAATCCAGCGTCCCCAGCTCCTCTGGGTCTCAATAAATGATCGAAACTGCTTCGCGAATGACTTCCCCCTTTGAAAAAGGCGGACTGAAGGGGGAATTGTCGGAAGTGCGCCATCTCAAAATCCCCCCGAACCCCCCTTTTTCAAAGGGGGGCAACGTAGTGAGGTGAAATTCGACAACGTACAGGAAGTGGGACGCTGGATCGTGGCCTCTAGGAATCGTACGGAACCGGCGCGCAGAAAGCGTCTTGGCCGCCGGCAATCGGTTGTGCCATAGTTTCACCATGGCTTGTCGATGCCACCGGCGCTTCGGAGCCGTGTTGGGATTTGAATGAGCGAACCGGTGGACCTGTTCGACGCTGTCGGTGCGACCGAGCTGCCGGGTGAAACCGTGGGCGGACAGTGGCTGACGCGGATCGCCAGTGTCTTCGATACGACCATCCTGCAGGCGGCGCGCTTGGCGATTGATTCGACGTTGATGCCGCACGCGGAGGACCTCTCGGGAATGTTCGAGAGCGCTGCTCCGTTTCTGAGCGGCGAGCTCGTCGCGCACCCCAAGCGCTATCTCGAGCTCGCGGGCAGCGGCAGCGTCGTGCTCGCAGAGACCCACCGCCGGCGCCGTTCTTTGCGGGGCGGCGCGGTGCTCTCTCGGCGCTTGTCGGTGCCGTACACGCCTTATCTCGAAAGCCCCGAGGCGCTCGCGGCGGACGCGGTCCGAGTCGAGCATTGGCAGCACCGTGGCGACTGGCCACGACCGACGGTGCTCGCTCTGCACGGGTTCGGAATGGGGTATCCGTCGATCGATGGCCCGGCGCTGTTTGCCGCGGAGCTATACCGGCATGGATTCGATGTCGCGCTGATGACCTTGCCCTATCACGGGGGCCGGAAACTTCCGGGCTCGCGATTCTCAGGGCAGAGCTTTACCTCGGTCGACGTCGGTCAGCTCAACGAGGCGATGCGCCGGGCGGTCTTCGAGGTTCTCGCTGTTGCCGAATGGTTGCGGGAACGCCGCGGCGATCCGGTCGGCCTCATGGGGCTCAGTCTAGGGGGTTATCTAACCTCGCTCGCGGCAGGACTAGCTCCGCAATTGGACTTTGCCGTAGCCATGGTTCCGCCCGTTTGTATCGGCGATCTGGCTTGGCGCTTTTTCGAGCGCAGCCGCCACCACGCGGGGGCGACGCGCGACGGACTGCGCCAACGGCTGCGCACTGCATACCGCGTTCATTCTCCGCTGACCTTTCCGGCGGCGGTCGACCGAAAGCGGCTGTTGATCGTCGCCGGGCGCGGCGATCGCATCGTTCCTCCAGAGCATCCCTATGCCCTGTGGCAGCACTGGGGTCGGCCCGACATTCACTGGTTCAGCGGCAGCCATCTCGCGCCGTTTCGCCGCGCCGAGCTGGTGGCACGGGTGATCTCCCACGTCGACGCGTGCTGTCGGTGACGGTGGGGCGGACGCGACGACAACGCTGCCGCGAACGCGCCGCCGGTGAGGTCTACTCGACGAGGACTTTGTCGGCGATCAGTCGGGTAAGGTCCAGGGCGCTGATGATTCCGACGACGCTGCCGCCCTCGGTGACGAGGACGCGGTGGACGTGGCGATCGACCATGAGTCGCGCGACGACCTCGACCGGAGTGTCGGGAGGGGCTGTGACGACCGATTCCGCCATGATGTCGCGTACCGTCAGATGCGGGTCGGCACGGTGATTTCGCGCAGACTCGGTCTCCTTGGCCTTGCCCAGTAGCTGAGCCATCGAGCGCTGGATCGAGAAGTAGCGGACGATGTCCGAGCGCGACACGATCCCGACCAGCTTTCCCCCGTCGATCACCGGAACGCCACCGATGTGGCGGCCGATCAGTGTGTCTTCGAGCTCGGTCAGAGGAGTTGTCGGATTGACCGAAACGATCTCCGTCTTCATGATCTCGCTTGCTACCAGCGTCATCGCAGCGGACGTTAGCACAGATTGGACGCGGAGTCAGTGCGGTGCGGCGGTGTGGATGTGCGCCGCTTTGGGTGCCGCCTCGGGCGAGAGATCACCTTCGGACTCATGCTCGGCTTTGTCGGGCAGGGTAAAGCAAATCGTGGTCCCGACTCCCAGCTGAGATCGACCGGGGTCGACCCAGATCTTCCCTCTGTGTTGATCGACGATCTTCTTGACCGCGCTGAGTCCGATACCGTCGCCTTGCATCGTGTTGGGCCCGGAACGCGCAAACACTCGAAAGATCTTGCCGTGATCCTCCGCTCGGATGCCGATGCCGTTATCCGTAATGCGAAAGACGGGCCCGCTTTGGTCGGCGCGGCAGTCGATCGTGATGTGCGCATCTCCGTCCGGCTTCGAGTACTTGATCGAGTTGTCGATCAAGTTGCCGAAGAGCTGGCTGAGCCGAAGCCGATCTCCGTACACGGTCGGCAGAGTCTCGACCTGGATCGAGATTCGCCTCTGTTGAATCTGGTGGTGCAGGCTGTCCAGGACTTCAGCGACGACTTGGTTCATTTCTACCTCGGCGAGCTCGGCCGATCGCCGGTCCAGTCGCGACAGCTTGAGGATGCCCTCGATCAGGCGGGCCATCTTCTTGGCGGCCCCGCGGATGAATCCCAACGCTTCGTTCATATCCTCGCGAATCTCTTCCCAGCGTCCGGCGATGTCGCTGGGATCCAGCGGGCCGCTCAGCAGGCGGTCGATGTTGGCAACGCTGTCGGAGAGGACTTTCGAGAAGCCGTCGAGATTGATCAGAGGAGCCCGCAGATCGTGCGACATCGCGTACGCGAAGTCCCTCATCTCGAGATTGAGTGCCTCCATCTCGTCTCGCCGCTGCAGGTTTTCCTGGTTGAGCTCGGCCAATCGTTGCGCCGACTGGAATTGCTCGAAGCGCATCAATACCAGGGCACGCCCGAAGACCGTGCTGAGGAAGACGCATCCGGATAGAGACACCAGATAGAACTGATAGTCGGCGTGATCGGTCGGCAGCGCGACGGCGATTAGCGCAACCGCCAACAAGCCGAGAGCGACCTGCCACTGCCACAACCACTGGATGCCGGCCATGGTCAACGCGAGCACGGCGAGGTAGTGGAAAGCCAGACGGCCGGGCGCGTCGGTCACGACGGTCAATAGGTAGGCCTGACCGGCCAAGACACCGGAAGCCATGGCAAAGAGGAGCGGGAAAACAGCTCGTTGTCCCGACGTGGATCGCAGCACGGCGATCAAGCCGAGTAGGGTGGCGACTACGACGGCATTGTTGATCAAGCGCAGTCGCAGCTCGACGGCGTTCAGTTGTTCGGAGAACAGGTCGAAAACGGTAAATAGCAGTACGAGAACCGAGCCGAGGACGAGAAATTTCTGGTTTCTCTCGGCTGCTTCGATTCGACTGAGGGCGGTGAAACGGTCCCAGTCGCGGCGAGTTTCCTCGCCGCCGGCGCG
>JANQHZ010000930.1 GCA_028282445.1 Candidatus Binatia bacterium
CGACGGTAGCGGCGTCGCCGCGTGCAGCTGCCAAGTCGGTACAATCGCCCCGGTCAGCCTGCTGGGAATCGGCGACCTTTGCATCGACCAGGCCGGCCCCTGCGCCGACGGAGCGGCGTACTGCGCCGGCGGATTCCCCGCCGACCTGGCGCTGCGCGGCGACCACAACATCGATACGATCTGCTCAGATCAAGCGACCTGCGCAGCGCAATGCGACAGCCACTGCACCGGTCTCGGAGCGGAGTACTCACGCCTGGACTCCGCCTGCGAAGGCTTCTGCAGCGGCGGCACCAATGCCGACGGCGTTTGCGTATTCGACTCCGAATGTCCCGGCGGATACTGCCCGGGACTAGAACTCAACCAGGGAGGCCCGGACGCACAGGTTTGCCAATGCACATGCACCGCCGCTGGCATCGGCGCCCCGGCACCTGCGGGCACCCTCACGTGCAACCTCGGATTGGAGATCACCATCGAACGGGACGACGACCTCGTCTGCGGCAATTCGACGCCGTCAATCGCCCTCCCCCCAATGTGCGCGCCGCTGACCACCGCCTTCGCCGATGCGTTCTCCCTCAACGCCAACAACGGCCCCTACAGGCTGCCGCCGCAACCCAACGGCCGACCGTGCTCGAACTGCACGCTCGAAGCCACCGGCAGCTTCAACACGTGCGGCGACTACGCCGGCGGCAACCTCTCCGATCTGAGCCTGGTCGGGTATCTACAATTCTACGACTCTGCCCTCGGCGACATCCTCGCCGAACCGCGATTCGTCTGCCAATAAGTGCCCGTCGGGCGGCGTCTCGCCGCCCGGCGCTCAAGGTTGGACATCGGGCTTAGCTCCGGCGCGCGCTCGTCGCTTCGACTCTTGATCCGCCGTCGCCGACCAGCATCCCCGGGACATCCGTCGACCGCCTTGCAGCTTCCTTTGGATTAGCCCTCGCCTACATTGATTGGCTCCAAACAAGGAGACGTGCAAGAATCCGGCTCTATCTAGTCCAAAACTCGCACCCACAAGTGCAGGTAGCGACACAGAGGCGTCGTCGCGACGCTCGAAGTGGGCAAGGAGCCCAAGCGCATCCACCGCGTCGATCTTCCACCCCGCTAGTGTCCCGAGTCGGAAGTTCGTTGCAATGATCTCGGCGAGAGATCGGCGTTCGTGCCAAGGCGCGACGACGAAGCAATATCACGGATATTGCGAGGAGGTGCAACGCCGGCACGGACATCGAGGGCCGGCGAAATTGAAACGAATTTCCGACTCGGGACACCAGGTGGCAGACTCGCCAGCTCACGATATCGTCAAGTTTCACCTCCCTGTAACGCCGCTCTAACCTCGGGCCGGGAATATTTTCCGATTCGATCGGACCTGGCAGGAGGACGCATGGCGAGACAGGGCGGGTACTCACGAAGACAGTTCTTGAAAATCGGTTCGGCGGTTCCACTGCTGTCGGTCACCTACACTGCCGGCTGCGGCAGCGACGACGATGACGGCAGCTCGCTGCCCGAATACGAGTTTTCGGGAACACCCGGCCCCGCGGATCTCTTTCAACACGGGGTGGCGAGCGGCGACCCCCTTTCCGATGCGGTGATTCTGTGGACACGGGTAACGCCGGACGCCGCCGGGCCGGTCGAGGTCTTCTGGGAAATGGCCACCGACCCGGAGTTCCAGAACCGAATCGCCGCCGACTGGGATACGACCGACGGTGACCGCGACTACACGGTCAAGTTGGACGTCACCGGCTTACGCGACGGGACGACCTACTACTACCGCTTCAAAGCGCTCGGCCGCTGCTCGCTGATCGGCCGCACCCGAACCACGCCGGCCGGGTCCGTCGACCGAATTCGGCTCGGCCTGATGTCCTGTTCGAGTCTCGCCCACGGTTACTTCCACGCATACCGCGAGATCGCGCAACGAGCCGATCTCGACGCCGTACTGCACGTCGGAGATTACATCTACGAGTACGGCAGCGGTCAGTACGGCAACGTCCGCGACTACGAGCCGGCGCACGAGATCCTGAGCCTGGAAGACTACCGCACGCGCTACTCGCAGTACCGACGCGACCCCGACCTTCAATCGGCGCACCAACAGTTTCCCTTCATCAACGTGTGGGACGATCACGAGGTCGCCAACGATGCTTGGCGCGGCGGCGCGGAGAACCACACCGATCCCGACATGAGCGGTCCCAACGAGGGCCCGTACGACATTCGCCGCGACGTCGCCAAGCGCGTCTTCTCCGAGTGGGTCCCCATCCGCGATCAACCCGATGGACGCATCTATCGGACCTTCGCGTTCGGCGACCTGATCGATCTGATCATGCTCGACACCCGGCACCAGGACCGCGACGCGCAGGTCGCGGGCGACGACCAGGAGGGAATCGACGATCCCGACCGGACCATGCTCGGCCTCGAGCAGGAAGCGTGGGCCGCCGACAAGCTTGCGGCCGCGACCGCGCAATGGCGCTTCGTCGGTCAGCAGGTCGTCTTCGGTCAGATTCGCGCCGGTGGGAGTATCTTCAATCCGGACCAGTGGGACGGCTACGAAGCCGCGCGGCGACGCCTGTTCGAAGCGATTCGCCCAACCAACAACGTCGTCGTGCTCTCTGGAGACCTGCACAGCTCCGGCGCCGCCGAGCTCACCCCCGATCCGTACGACCCGTTGGCCTACGATCCCGAAAGCGGGGAGGGATCCCTGGCGGTCGAGTTCGTCACTCCCGGCGTCACATCACCAGCGCTACCGGCAGGATCCAATCAGACCTTCCTGCCGATCGTGCTCACCGAGAACCGTCACATCCGCTTCGCCGACGTAGAAAGTCGCGGCTACTCGGTGATCGACGCCGACCGCGACCGTGTTCAGGCCACCTGGTACCACTACACCCAGAGCGAGATCGAAGTCCCCAACTCCAGCCAGCGGGTGGGACCCACCTATGCCGTCTTCGACGGCACGACAGTCCTGGTCGAAGAGGATGCACCCGCACCGGCGCCCAACGACGCTCCAGAGTTGGCACCCAGCTAAAGCAACGACCGAATCGCCCTAGCAGCTCGGTGGCTGGCCGATTCGCCGAGCCGCCGGACCGTACGGCGCCGACTCGCATCAAGCGCTCTGCCAGATCGAATCCACTAGGCGGGTGAATCGACACGAGGCTACTGACCAAGCCTCGAGACTTACCGACCGATAAGCTCTATCGGGCAGCCGCGTAAGTGTTTTTCCATAGTTGACACTATAGGTCGATAGATGATTGGCACCTAATCATGCGGGTTTCCGCAGGGGTAACGGGGCACCGTTTGCATTAGGTTGGGAAATCACAGGAACAACAGAACTAGTTTGCTTTTGCGCAAACCGTGAGCGTAGATAGTTGGTATGCCAATCTGGGGGAGGCCGGCCTTGGGGAGCACGGAAACTCACGACTCGGCCGCTACCGGCCGCCCGGCGGCGCGACGCTCGTCGATCGC
>JANQHZ010000969.1 GCA_028282445.1 Candidatus Binatia bacterium
CAAGTCGGGGCGGTGATCCCGCACGAACCCGACGACGTGGGAGAGCGTCGGGAAGTCGCGCAGCTGCAGATTCTCCTGCCGCGGAATGTCGTAGTGCTCACGAATCGCGGCGAACAACTCCGCCTGCTTGACGGTGTCGATACCCAGGTCTGCCTCCAAGTCGAGCTCCGGGTCCAACATATCGGCCGGGTAACCGGTCTGCTCTGTCACCAGCGCGAGCACCGCTTGCAGCACAGGGTCGCCCTGTTCTTCGGCCGCCTCGCTCACCGCGCCGGCAGATTCGACCGGAGCTTCCGCAGGCGTCGGAGGCACAGCCGCTTCGGTCGCCATGCTGGTTGCAGCGAGATCCGGCCGGCGGTCGAGCACGAAACCGACAACGTGGCGGAGGGTCGGAAAATCGCGCAGCTGCAGCTGCTCGTCGCGTGGAATCTTGTAGTGCTCGCGAATCGCGGCGAACAACTCCGCCTGCTTGACGGTGTCGATACCCAGGTCCGCTTCCAAGTCCAGATCCGGATCCAACATATCGGCCGGGTAGCCGGTCTGATGCGCGACGATCTCGAGGATCTGGTCGAGCACCTCGTCGCCCTTCGCCGGCGGAGGAGTCGCCGCCGGGGCTGGCTGAGGAGTAGCCGCCGCTGGCTGCGCTGCCACCGGCGCAGCCGGCAGGGGTGCGCTCGTAGCCGGCACGGGAGCGTGCGTCGCCGGTCGCTCGGGTTCGGGGAAATCGTCGAGCGTCCGGGTCGGTGCGCCGGTATCGACGACACGCAAGGTGCGTTTGACGACCTCCAGCTCGGGCGAATCTTGCAGGCCCGACCTTCGTAGCCAGCCGTTCCAGGTCTCGCGATCGCGGACGCGGTATTCGAAGCCGAGCTCGTCCGGATTCGGCCGCTCTTCGCCGACGGCACTGCGACGCATCAGAGTCATGCTGATCTGGGAGCCGAAGCCGGCGCCGAGCCGCAGCGCGAACTCGACCGGATAGTAGCCGCCTTTCGACAGGTTCAGCTCGCCCAAATCCGGATCCGTCTCGCGGTGGTTGACGACCGGAGGTACCAACCCGGTCTCCAGCGACTTGATCGCCAGCACGTCCTCGACTCCGACACCCATCGGATGCCCGGTGAAGCCCTTCGAATTGGCGATGACGATCTCGGCCGCGCGTTCGCCGAAAACGCTTCGCAACGCTTCGACCTCGGCCGCGGCGCTGCCGCCGCGCGCCGGCGTGTAGGTCTCGTGCGAGATGAACACCATGCGCGAAGCGATATCGGCGCGCGAGATGCCCGTGCGCGACTCGACGCCGGAAACCAATCGTTCCATCACGTCGGAGATGTGCGCGACGTTGAGCCGAGTTCCGTGAAAGGCGCTGTTCGCGGTCATCTCGCCGAGCACGTCGCAAATCGGTTCGAGGCCGCGTTCACTAAGCGCGTCCGCAGACTCGAGGACGATCGCAGCCGCCCCCATTCCAAGCAACATTCCATGCCGGCGTCGGTCGAAGGGCAACGCCGCCTCCTCGATTACCTCGTCGGTCGCGGCGGCGCCGCTCGAGAGGAACCCGGCGCCGACCCACGGCAGGACTCGATCGCTGGTGACATCGTCGGCCGCAAGGACAATCACCCGGCGACAACGGCCCGCACGGATCATGTCCTCGGCGACGGCAAACGCCTGCGTCGTGCTCGCACAGGCGGAGTTGAGCTGCGTGTTGGGTCCGCGCGCCCCGATCATCTCGGCAAATTGAGCGTGCGCCATCGACAGCACGCGAAACAGGAAGCGGCGGTCGAAACGGTAGGGAGACTCCTCGAGCTCGTGCTCGAGCTCGTGAATGCGAGAGTCGATTTCGTGCAAGGCGTTCTGCGATGCCGGGTCGACGTGCTCGCGCACGTGTCGCAACACATCGATCTGCTCGCGCTTGGCGCGATCGATGTGGTGGCGCTCGGCCTCGTCGATCATCGAGTCCATCCCTGGGAATGCCGATGCGAACAGCACCCCGGTTTCGTCGCGCATCGATTCCGGCAAGCCCCAACCGTCGGGCAACTTCGTTCCCTTGGTGGTCGTGCGGTACCTCATGACCAGCGGCACGCCGGCGTCGCGCAGTGCGTCGATCCCCGCCGCCACGGCCAGCTGGGTGACGATGTCGAAAGCCTCGACGCGCTCCGCGGAGACACCGAACTCTTCGTGCAAATCGAGAGATCCGGCGCGAGCGGCAAGCTTGATGACGTCAGCGACATCGTCGATCGTCTCGAACACCGGTTCGCCGCCGTCGCTCTTGACCAGCCTGGTGATACGCCGATCCAGGATGGCCTTGCGATGCCGCATCGGGATGACGTCGAGCATCTGCCGGCCGTGCAGCAGTCGTGTCACATTCTCGTCGTCGAACACACGATCCCC
>JANQHZ010000996.1 GCA_028282445.1 Candidatus Binatia bacterium
GAAGTAGTGGGCGCCATCGAGGCGGGATAGGAAGAACACCAGCGGCCCCTCCGGAAGACCGAGCTCGCGCCGCGCCTCGGCACGGTCGGTCGGCCGGAAGGTCTCGGTGTCGACGCCGGCGGGCAGCACCACAATCTTGTCGTCGAGGGCCGGCATTCGCGAGGCGAGAAATCGCGACGATTCGGCGTAGTCGAGTGAGGTCACCAGAACCCGGTCGGCCGCTCTCAGGATCATCGGAAACACCAGCCGGCGGTGCCAGCGAAAAATCGGCGCTTTCCAGCCGTCGCCGACCACGTCCATCTGGTACTGCACGACCAGCGGACGACCGCCGGCGAGTCGGCGGCCGGCGAGCAGCTCGGCGCTTCCGAAGAAAGGGTAGTGAACGTGGACAATGTCGAACTTTCGACACCGACCGAGAATCTGCGGCAAGAAGGCCGCGTTGCCGTACTCTACCGCCGGGCGCAGCTCGACCACCCGGACGCCGGGCGGAACCGAACGGGGCACCGCCGCCGCCGGGGTAAACACCGTGACGTCCACCCCTACCTGTGCCAGCGCTTCGGCTTGATGGTAGGCCACCGTTCCCATGCCGCCGCGGTAGGGCGGAAACACAGGCGTTATGTGAGCGACTCTCACGCCGCCGACCTTCCCACGATCCAATGCGCCCAGCTAGGGGGGCCGGGTCTCGAGCAGCGAGTCCGCACCCAGTCGTTGCGACTGCTTGAATCCGCCTCCCTGTGGAGTCCCGCGGGCACGGGCAAGGGCTCGGGCAAGGCTTCTGCCCAAAGACTGCGTGCTGCCTGCCCGTGCCTGTGTCGAGCGTTGTGGAATTAGTCCGACTCCCCTCGCTACCTCTGGCCCCGCCGTCTCTTTGTCTGCTAGAAGGTCGATTCCAGATTTCGACCGGAATTGAAGGTTCCAGGAGGCAGAAATGTTCGTAGACCTCAAGAAACTCTACTCGTCGATGGCTATCCTGCTCGGGGTGCTGATCGTCTCGGGTTGTCAGAGCTGTCAAGATGCTTCCGCGCCGCCGCCGCCCGCCCAGAAGGGTGCCGCGCCGGCCGCCAAGCCCGACCCCGGCGCCCAAGCCGCCCCCAAGGCGCCCGCGGCGCCGGAAGAGGAAGAGATCGACGAGGATTCGCTGGTCCTGCTTGCCGAAGGCGATCCTGAGGACGGGCCGGCTCCGTTGACCGTCAAGTTCATGGTCGAATCGCTGATCGAGGAC
Source organism: Candidatus Binatia bacterium (assembly GCA_028282445.1). Lineage (GTDB taxonomy): Bacteria > Desulfobacterota > Binatia > HRBIN30 > CADEER01 > CADEER01. The sequence continues at coordinate 1,223 of JANQHZ010000996.1, forward strand.
GAGATGGACAACCCGCAGTACAAGTGGGACTTCGGCGACGGATCGCCGATCTCGACCGAGGCGAGCCCGACCCACACCTACGAGAAGGTGGGTAGCTACACGGCGACGATTCGTATCGTCGACGCCAAGGGCGAGCTCGGCTGGGACGAGGTCGACGTCGAGGCGGAAGAGCCCGAGTAAGCTTCGGTTGGAAGGGCCTGGTTCTCGGCCGAGTTGCGCGCGGGGCGAGGCGAACTTGTTGCCGTGGCCATTCGCGCGTCTCGAGCTCCGGCCTCGACCGACCGCGTAGGTCCGACGCCCCGACTGGTGGCGCCGGACCGGACTCTGTATTGTGATAGACCATGTCGAGTAAACGCGCGGCGGCCCTCGTAGGCGCTCTTGCGGCGGTGGGGTT
>JANQHZ010001001.1 GCA_028282445.1 Candidatus Binatia bacterium
TCGAGATCGTCCGACGAGACTTCGCGGCGCACCCGGGCCATATCGATTCGCTCTGGCTACCCGTGACTCGTGCCGGCGCGCGCCGCTTCGCCAAGCGCTTTCTCGACCAAAGCCTCGATCTCTTCGGCCCCTACCAAGATGCGATCGTGCGGGGTGAGCGAGCTCTGTACCACTCGCTGCTGTCGTCGCTTCTCAACGTATCGCTGCTCGAACCGCTCGACCTCTGTCGCGCCGCCGAAGCCCGCTACCGGAACGGTTCGGCGCGGCTCGAGTCGGTCGAAGGATTCATCCGCCAGATCCTCGGGTGGCGGGAGTTCGTCTACCAAGTCTACCACCTCGAAATGCCGGGATACGAAGAACGCAACTTCCTCCGGGCCGACCTGCCGTTGCCGGAGTTCTACTGGAACGCCGACACCGACATGGCCTGCGTCGCCGACGCCGTCGACGCAGTCGTCGAACGCGGCCACAACCACCACATCCAGCGACTGATGATCACCGGCAACTTCGCCCTGATCGCCGGTCTGGACCCGCAGGCGGTCAACCGCTGGTACCGCCTGATGTACACCGACGCTTTCGATTGGGTCGTCTCGCCCAACGTGCTGGGCATGGCGCTGTTCGCCGACGGCGGCGTCTTCGCGTCAAAGCCGTACGCAGCCAGTGCCAACTACATCAACAAAATGAGCGACTGCTGCGGCGGCTGCACTTACGACCCAAAGGCGACCACCGGGGACCACGCTTGCCCGTTCAACGCACTGTACTGGGACTTCATCGATCGCAACGACGAGCGCCTGGCCGACAATCCGCGCATGAGCCTGATCCGAAAGAACTGGGCAAAGCGCTCGGCCGAATCAAAGAAAGAGATCGCGCACCAAGCTCATGCCATCCGGGACCGCCTGCGCAACGGACAACGGCTCTAGCGCCGCGCGCCTGCGACTCAGCGACGCCCGCCCGTTCGCCCCATGTCGATCAGGGCATTGAGGGAAGAAGCGTTTCCGAGCAGAGCCGGGAGACCTTCCATGACGATCCAACGGCGATCCGTACCGACGTCGATGCGCGCGATGTACTTGTCGACATCGTCCGCCCACAGGAAAACCTTGGTCGAGCTCGTGCCGCCGGTCGGGAACGAGGCGATCGGCCGCCATCCCTTATCCGCCGGTTTGGCGTCCGCATCGCTCTCGATGATCTGCAACCAGCCCTTCCGAGCGATGCCGGCGACGTCGAAGATCCAAGCGTGCGTCTTGCGAATTGGGGTCTTGGCCGGCTGGTCGCGGGGCGTCGAGGGTTGAACGGATTCTTCGGCCATCATGCAATATTTAGTGGATTCAGTGGCCGGCTGCCAGCGCCGGTGGGGAGAGCCCTTGGGTCGATACCAATCCAGCTCAAGCGGACTTGCGCCGCAACGCGAAGGCAGTGCCGATCGGGTTATCCGCGGCGACACCGGGCGCGAGAACGATGCGCGCACCGTCGCGGTCGACGTCGACCTTCGCCCCGTCCGCAACTCGCGTGGCGACGAGATCCCCCGGCAACTCACCTGGTAGGTCAAACGATAGGCGATCAGGGCTCGTCGAGGTGCCCAATACGGTCGCGAATACGGTATCCGCACGGACGGTGAACCGCACCGGTCTGCCGTCGAGAGTCTCGCCCTCCGCCACGGTCCACGGCCGGGTGCCGAGCACGGCGTCGCCGTTGTCCTCCAGCCACCCGCCGAGAATCTCCAGCCGGCGCACCTGCGGCTCCGGAATACTCGCATCCTCGCCGCGAGGGCCGACGTTCAACAGCAGGTTGCCGTTCTTCGATACCGTGTCGACAAAGCTGCGTACGAGCTCGGTCGGGTCCTCGTAGTCGTCTTCCGTGTCGAAACGGTTGTATCCGAACGAAGGCGACATGCCGCGTGTCGCCTCCCACTTCTTGCGTTTGATGCCTCGAAAGGAAGTGTACTCGGGGGTGCGAAAATCGCAGTGCAGAGGTGCCGGCGGGACGATTCCCGGCGCGTACTCGCCCTTCTCGACCTGCCGACGGATGCGTCGCGCCAAGAGTCCGTCCAGAGCTCGTTGCACGATGGGAACGCCGAGTAGCCGCAGCGGCAGCCCGTAGTGCATCCACCGGTCGTTGACGACGCCGTCGTCGACCGCATTGTAGTAGTCCGCCATCAAGCGCAGCATCGCCGTCTTGCCGGTGGGCCAGGAAATGTCGTTCCACAACACACTCGGACGGTAGCGGTCGATCAGCTCGCGGACCTGGGCTTCGGCGTACGACGGGTAGGCGCCCCGCGGCACAGAGCCAATGAACTGCAGCAATGTCCGCACGGGGGTCGAGTTCCAAGACCAGTCGATGCCACCGGAGTAGTACAGTCCGAATCTCATCCCCTGGGCGCGCACCGCTTCGGCCAGATCGCCGACGATGTCACGCTCGGCGCACCAGTCCTGCCGGTGCGGATTGGCAACCCGACTGGGCCAAAGACAGTATCCGTCGTGGTGCTTGCTGACGAGCACCACGTAGGCCGCTCCGGCGCGCTTGAAAAGGCGAGCCCAGGCCACCGGATCCCATCGCTCGAGCGCCTGGTTGAACGGCTTGCGGAAGTCGGCGTACTGAAGGCCGGGCCAGCTCTCCGCATGGTGGCGGGCGGTCGGGCTCTCCGGAACCCGCAACGCATTGTCGTACCACTCGGTGTACGGCGTCATCACCGCAGAGAGTGGGTAGTGCTGGCTGAAGGCGTCCGAAACGTTGCGCAGCCGAGCCGCGAATCCCGGGATCGAGAACAATCCCCAGTGGATGAAGATACCCAACTTGGCATCGTCGAACCAAGCCGGCACCGGATGCCCTCGCAGTGATGTCTCTGTCGCCTCGTACACGTACGGCTCCCCGCCGGCTCGGCAGTCAATACAGACGTTGCATCATCGCCGATCGCGTCGATGATGCAAAGTTCCCTTCAAACCCAGGCGCGACTCGCGCAAGCCGCGTCTGGGTCCAGGGCGCGCCCTACAGCTCCGAGCGAAGCCTCGACACAAGGTCGTCGAAACCGCTTACCGTCGATACGCCGTAGATGACGCGATCCGGTCGCACCAGCACCGCTTCGTGATCGAGCAAGAGGCGCAGCACGGGGCCTTCGGGCCGGGCGGCGGCAAAGACGCATCCGATCGAGTCGAGGAAACCGCCGGCGTCGTCGCCGAGCTGCTCGCGTACGTTCGCCTGAGACACCACCGACCATCGCGGTCCGACCACGTCGTCGAGGGCGCCGCTCGATGCATCCGTTTCAACGCAACACCACGGGACCAATCTCCCGACCCAGTCGCCCCCATCGACGGCAAGCAGCCCTTCACTGAGATCGGGCAGGGTCCGACTTCCCCCGTACGCGTATTCTTGAAGCTCCGCCGACGGCTCGGGGCCGCCGCGCGCCATCTGGGCATAGGCGTCGATCAGCTTCCCGGTATTGGACGAGTGCTCCACCATCGCCACCGCCAGCGGATGGCGCTCGGCTGTGTAGGTATCCAGGATCCGATCGTTTGCCAGTCCGCGCCGGACCATGTCCAGCTTCCAGACCAGGTTCTCCACGTCACGGATTCCGGTACACAACCCCTGCCCCGCGAAGGGAGGGGTTTGGTGGGCGGCGTCGCCCGCCAGGAAGATGCGGCCGCTGCGGAATGTCTCGGCGATCGTCGCATGAAAGCGGTACACCACCGCGCGCAGAATCTCGCCTTGGTCGCGCGACAACCACGGCTCGAGCAGCTGCCAGACGCGATCGCGGTCCTCCATCTCCTCCCGAGTCTCCCCCGGCTTGAGCTGGAACTCCCAGCGCCGCAGCTTCCCCGGCAAGGGGATTACCGTCACCGGACGATTCGGGTCGCAAATCTGCTGGCAATACGGCGTCAGCTCGACGGGCTCGGTAAGCTCGAGGTCGATGACCAGCCAGTCGCAATCGTAACCCAGACTGTTCCAGGCGATGTCGCACGACTTGCGAACGAAGCTGCGCGCGCCATCGCAACCGAGCACCCAGCGCGCCTCCACTTTGCGAGTACCGCCGCCGGCAAGGTCGCGCACATCCAGCGCGACGTGATCG
>JANQHZ010001027.1 GCA_028282445.1 Candidatus Binatia bacterium
CCAGCCGAGCGCTTGCGCAGCCAGGGTGCGCGGTCTCGATTTCTTCCGCTCCATCACAGCCGTCGTCCTAGTGTCTCGGCGCTCCGGGTTCGACGCCGAGCCGGGTGAGCAGGTAGGCGTACTCGAACGCGATCTCCTTGAACATATTGTAACGGCCCGAAGCGCCGAAGTGGCCGCTGCCCATCTCTGTCTTGAGCAAGAGCTCGTTGTCGTCGGTCTTGGTGTCGCGCAGCTTGGCGACCCATTTTGCGGGCTCCCAGTAGCCGACTCTGGGGTCGTTCAACCCAGCCGTGACCAGCATCGGCGGATACTCTTGGGCGCGCACGTTCTCGTAGGGACTGTACGACTTGATGTAACGGTAGTAGCGCGGATCGTTCGGGTTTCCCCACTCGTCGTACTCGGTGACGGTCAGTGGCAACGACGCGTCGAGCATGGTGTTGAGAACGTCGACGAAGGGGACGGCGGCTAGTGCGACGCCGAACAGATCGGGCCGCAGGTTGAGCACCGCGCCCATCAGCAGACCGCCGGCGCTTCCGCCGGTGATCGCGAGCTTTGCCGGCGCTGTGTACTTGCGGCGCACGAGGTGCTCGGCGCAGGCAATGAAGTCGGTGAAGGTGTTCTTCTTGTGAAGAAACTTGCCGTTTTCGTACCACGGCCGACCGAGCTCGCTACCGCCTCGGATATGGGCGATGGCGAAGATGACGCCGCGGTCGATCAGGCTGAGGCGAATCGATGAGAACGTGGGGTCGCGGCTGAGCCCGTAGGAGCCGTAGCCGCTTAGTAACAAGGCGTTGGCGCCGTTGCGCTTCGTTCCACGGCGGTACACCAGCGAGATCGGCACCTCGACGCCGTCCTCCGCACGCGCCCAAATGCGCTCGGTCTTGTACTTGGCAGGCTGGTATCCGCCCAGCACGGGCGTCGTCTTGAGCAGGGTACGGCGCCGCGACTTCGTGTCGTATTCGTACACCGACGACGGGGTGACCAGCGAGGTATAGGAGAAGCGAAGCTTTGTTGTATCGAAAACCGGGTTGCGCCCCGGGCCGACATCGTAGGCTTGCTCGCGAAAGCGGATGCGGTGGCCGCCTTTGCCGGAGTGCGGTCGGATGGAGATGTGCGGTAGGCCCTTTTCGCGTTCGTGAACCACCATGTGCTGCGCGAACAGCTCGACGCCCTCGATGAGGACTTCCTTGCGGTGCGCAATCAGTGGCTTCCAGTGTTTTCTGCCGGGCGACTTGATCGGTGCCCGCACGACTTTGAAGTTGGTCGCGCGCCGGTTGTGGGTGATGAAGAACCAGTCGCCGGCGTGGTCGACGCCGTACTCCAGCCCGGCTTTGCGTCGCTCGATGAGGCGGGGGCGCGCCTGTGGCCGGTCGGCGGGTAGGAAACGCACCTCGCTGGTGGTCTTGGCGTGCAGGTCGAGAAATAGGAAGGCGCGGCTGCGCGAGAGCGACACCGAGCAGTACACGGCATCGTCCTTCTCGTGATGAATCAAGACGTCGTCGGCCTGCTTCTGGCCGATCCGGTGTAAGAGGATCTTGTAGGGGCGATGGGCTTCGTCCAGCACGGTGTAGAGAAACGATCGGTTGTCGGTGCTCCACGCGACGGCGTCGACTTGCTGTAGGCGCTCGCGTTTGAGGCGACCCGCCTCGAGGTCCTTGACGAACAGGGTGTAGCGTTCGTTGCCCGTCGTATCGACCGAATAGGCAAGCAGCCGATGGTCGGGGCTGACGCGCAGCATGCCGAGCGAGAAGAAGCTATGTCCCTTGGCGAGTAGATTCTCGTCGAGCAGGATCTGCTCCTGCCCACTGCCGCCTTCCGGGCGCCGGCAGTGGATCGCGTACTGCTTGCCGCGGACGGTTCTCGAGTAGTACGAGAAGTCGTCGATCGTCACCGGGACGTCGAGGTCGGTTTCTTTGATGCGAGACCGAATTTCGCGGACCAGCTTAGCCTGGAGGGCCTTGGTGCCCCGCATCCGCTTCGCCGTGAAGGCGTTCTCCGACTTGAGGTAGGAGATGACCGCAGGGTCGTCGCGGTCTCGCAACCAAAAATACGGGTCGGTTCTCGAATCTTTGTGCTTCTCGATGACTTTGGGACGCTTATCGGCGCGAGGGATCTTCACGTACCGCCTCCGGTTGTTCGAGTGTAGATCGGGTTCCATTCGATCGGATGAAGAGGGCGTCGCGCTCCTGCTGGGCGACGAAGGTCCCGGCGAGACCGGCCGAGCTGAGCGCGTCGTGCAACTTGCGCAGGTCAGTCTCATAGAACGAACGCAGGCAACGCAGGCATTCCTGGACGCGTTCGGCATCGCGGCGAGCGCGCGGCTTCTCGAGCAGCGATTCGGCGAGAGCCGCCAGGGGGGCTTCTGCTTTGCCGGCGAGGAAGGTTTCGATCTGCGAACGTAGCTCGGGGTCGAGTCGTCGGAAGGCGACCAGTCGCGATCCTACGGGGCGAGGGTGGGGTGGCAGGCGAGATCTCGGCTCGGCGTGCGCCAACAGCATCAGCGTTTCGATCAGCATGTCGAAGGCTTCCTTGGCGCGATGTCTCGATCGAAACGAGCCGTACCATTGGAAGTCGAGCTTGGTGTACATTTCGGGATGCGTCGTGAAGCAAAACAGGTCGTGCTCGTTGCGACGGCTGATGCCGATCGCGGGGTAGAGGAACGAGTATGCGCCGTCGACATTGTGCGGCGGGCGAAGTGAGCGAATGAGCTCGTTCTCGGCCAGAAGCGCATCGCGTTCCGAATCGAGCTCCCGCACCTCCAGCTTGGCGGCGACGCGCACCAGCTTGTACATTTTTCGATGAGCCTTGCGGCGGCTGGCATTGCGGTAGCCGAACAGACGCTTGCGCAGGTTTACCGCCTTGCCGACGTACAGCACCCGGTCCTCGTCGTCTCGAAAAAGGTAGATCCCCGGGCTGGCCGGTAACGTTTCGACGAACTCGGCGCCGAACTTGCGATCGAAGAGCTTGACACCCACGCCGGCATCCTATGGAAGGGGCGTGCGATCCTCAATCGATTCGGCGCGGATCGGAGCGGACAAGAGGCATGAAACTGCATTCCTTCAACAAGGATTTTCGTGGCAGAATCATCCCGCTCCGTGCCGCCGTGTCAGTGCCGAGCGGGCGGCTCGGTATGACAGTCCCGGTGCGGGCGTCCTAGAGAAGCCACGGTGAATACGAAGACGGCGACCAGCCTCGATCGTCTGGTGGCGGGGGCCCTCGCGGCGATCTTGTTTGGGATCTACGCGAGCGGGGCGGCTCGCAGCATCTACGTCGGTGACAGCGGCGAATTGGTGGCTGCGGTTCACGTCCTCGGCATTCCCCATCCGAGCGGGTACCCGTTGTACGTGATGCTGGGCAAGCTATGGACCCTCGCCGTACCGATCGGCTCGGTGGCCTTCCGCATGAGCCTGTTCAGCGCGTTCTGTGCTGCTGCCACCTGTGCGGGTCTCTTCTTGCTGTGCCGGAGAATGGGCTGCGCGCGGACGTCCGCGACGCTTGCGGGTCTGCTGTTCGCGTTCGCTCCGAGTTTTTGGGGTGAGGCGAATGTGCAACGGGTCTATGCGCTCAATGCGCTGTTCGTTGTACTCGCGACCTGCGCGGCGCTGGGGTGGTGGCAGTACCGCCGGCCCAGGTCGTTGGTGCTGACCGTATTCTTGTGTGCGCTCGGAGCCGGCAACCACACGTTCATGGGGGTGTACGGCGTCGTGTTCGGCCTGTTCGCGTTGGCGGTCGACCGCGCGTCTGTGATGCGGGTCCGGACGCTAGCGGCGGTGGCCGGTGCCGGTGTCGTAGGTTTGTTGCCCTACGCCTACCTTCCGATCGCGTCGTCGTTCGACCCACCGCTCGACTGGGGCAACCCGGAGACGCTCGAGGCGTTCTTGGCGGTCGTGCAGCGACGCGACTTTTGGGGGCGGGCATGGATCGAGTCGGTGGCCGATCTGGTGCCGATCGCGGCGGACTACCTGACCGGAGTCGGGCGCGAGCTAGGCTGGGCGGGAGCGTCGCTGTCGGTGGTCGGGGTGCTCGCGGCTCGGCAGCGTGCGTTCACCGGATTCTTGCTGGCGGTGATGGCGGCGAACCTGATCGTCATGGCGCTACACGGTTCGCGCAGCGACCTGTTCATCTGGCACCGCTACTACATCCCGTCCTACGCGATGGCGGCGGTGCTGGCGGCCATCGGGGTCGATGCTCTGGCGAAGCGGTGGGGCCAAGCGGTTGCGGTGGCGGGGCTCGCCTTGCCGCTGCTCATGATGTTCAGCGGATGGCACCGTTTCGATCGCAGCGACCATCGGATCGCGGAGGATTTTTCGCGTGAGCTGCTTGCGACGATTCCGCCCGGCGCTAGCCTGGCGGCGACCGACGACAACATCCTGTTCGTGCTGATCTATCTGACCATGGTCGAAGACGTGCGGCCGGACATCAATCTCATCCTGCAGGGGGTGGCCGATGGTCCGCAGTCCAGCCTGAGATTCCAACCCGAGAAGGACCCGTTGTTCTTTACCCATCATCCGAACTGGCATCATCCGGAGATCGAGGTCGTTCCCACCGGACTCGCGTTCCGTGTGTGGCGCCGCGGCGCAGGTCCGCCGCCGATCGCGGAGCTGCCCGAAGAGCTGGCCGGGGCGAACGATCCCAACGTGCCCAAAGACTACCTGACCCAGAATCTAGTCGGGCACTACTACTACATGCAGGGCTTCACCGCCGAGAAGACCGACTGGGAACGCGCAACGTCCTTCTTCGAACGCGCGGCGAAGCACGCACCGAACAACGACGTGCTCTTCTACAACCTCGGCCTGATCTACGAACGCAACGGCGAACGAGACAAAGCGCTGGGGCTCTTCCGGCGCTCGCACGAAATCAATCCTCGACACATCGCAGGGGCTGCGCGGGTGAGAGCCTCGGACAAGATCGACGAGCTGGAATCAAGGAAAGCTAGCAACAGATGAACACAGATACACACGGATACCGGCGCGAAACGACCGGGCGAGGCATGCCTCGCCCCTACATCGGGCCGCGGTGATCCGTTCACTTGTAGGGGCGACGCATGCGTCGCCCGCGCCCGCGTCCCTGCAGTCTCCCGATCAACTCAGACTCCGGCAGCATTCTGGCATCTGAGTTCATCTGTGGCTAAACCCTTCAGGCAAGCTCCTTCAGCCAGGTTGCGACTGCCTCGCCGATCTCGTCCGCCGAGTCTTCCTGGATGAAGTGAATCCCGGCGACCGTCACTTCTTTTTGGTTGGGCCAGCTGCGGCAGAACTCGCGCACCCGGCCGCGCAGGATGGCGCCCGGGTCGGCGTTGATGAACAGCTTCGGTACGTCAGCGGTCGACAACCACTTACCGTAGCTGTCGACGAGCTCGACGACGTTGGCCGGCTCACCGTCGATCGGGATTTGGCGTGGCCAGGTCAGGGTGGGGCGGCGGTCCTCGCCGGGGTTGGCGAAGGGCTTGCGATAGGCGTTCATCTCCTCATCGCTCAGCTTGCGGATGATCGAGGTGGGAAGAACTCCTTCGATGAAGAGGTTCTGCTCGAGGACCATTTCTTCGCCTTTCGGCGAACGAAATCCCTGGAAGACTTCGGTTGCGGCCTTCGGCCAATCGCTCCAGCTCACCGGCTGGACGATCGCTTCCATGTAGGCGATGCCTTTGACCGCGTCGCGATTGTGGTTGGCCCAGTCGAAGCCGAGTGCCGAGCCCCAATCGTGAATGACGAGGGTTACGTTTTCATTGACGCCAAGCTCGGCGAGTAGCGCGTGAAGGTACTCGCGGTGCTCGACGAAGGTGTACGAGTCGGGCCCGCTATCGGCGAGCTTCTCCGAATCCCCCATGCCGATCAGGTCGGGAGCGATGCAGCGACCAGAGCCTTCCAGATGCGGGATCACGTCGCGCCACAGGTAGGAAGACGTTGGGTTTCCGTGCAGGAAGACGATCGGGTCGCCGCTGCCGGTCTCGACGTAGGCCATCTTCTTGCCTTTGATCTCGACCGTCTTCTTTGCATAGCGCATCTCGGTGGTTGGCATCGTGTCACTCCTTGTCGGTTGGGGGCTCTTTCGATCTGGAGGGCTGCGCCTGTCGGCGCTCAATCTAGTTGCGGGGTCGCTCGTTCGATGATGCGCGCACAATCGACGTGCCGCGGAAGCGTACCAAAGGCGTAGCCGCGGTCGCCGTCCAGGCGGGTGGCGAGATAGGCTTCGGTGACGGCAGGGTCGCCGTAGCGGATCAGAAGGGATGCCTGGAAGGCGACTGCCAGGCGTTCGACGAAACGGCGCGCCCTGCCTTCGATCCCGTCTACGTCATTGAGACCCTCGCGCACCTTCTCCACGAAGAGGTCGAAGCGTCGATCGACGCCGCCGGCGAGTGCGACTTCGTCGAAGAATGCCTCGGTGCCTTCCGGTGAGCGTGGAATGGCGCGGAGAACGTCGAGGCACATGACGTTTCCGGAGCCCTCCCAGATGCCGTTGAGCGGCGCCTCGCGGTAGAGTCGTGGCATTCCCGACTCCTCGACGTAGCCGCTGCCGCCGAGGCATTCGAGTGCTTCGACGACCTGCATCGGTGTTCGCTTGCAGATCCAATACTTGACTACGGCGGTGGTCAGCCGCGCGAACTGGCGCTGCAGGTCGCTGTCGACGGCATCGTCGTAGGCCCGGGCGAGCCGCATCATGCTGACGGTAGACGCCTCGGAT
>JANQHZ010001031.1 GCA_028282445.1 Candidatus Binatia bacterium
AGGCGGCGCGCGCCTGCGCACGGTGAATCTTGAGAAGCTTGCCAGCGAGGTGAGTGTAGACGGAGGGCCAGGGGTTGAAGCCGCGGCTGCGCCAGGCGATCTCGTTGGCGTCCATCGCCCAATCGATCTCGCCGTCCGCTTTGGCGATCATCGGTGCGAGGGTCATCGCCGCGTCGTTCTGCGGCGTCGCCACGAGCTCTCCTCGGTCGAGCGACGCGAGCGCATCGATCAGCGACTCCGCGCCGAGTTGGGCGAGCCGCTCGCTGAGCTCGGCGGCAGTCTCGTTGGGGCCGATCGGCGTTGCCCGCTGCAGCAGGATGTCGCCTTCGTCCATCGCCTCGTTCATCTGCATGATGGTGACGCCCGTTTCGCGCTCGCCGCGGGCGATCGCCCATTGGATCGGCGCCGCCCCGCGGTATTTCGGCAAGAGCGAGGCGTGAACGTTGATACAGCCGTAACGCGGGAGCTCGAGAATGTTGGTCGGGAGGATTCGTCCGTAGGCGGCGACGACGATGACGTCGGGCTTCCAGTTGTGCAGCAGGTCCTCGAATGCGCGGTTGCGGACCTTGGTCGGCTGCTCGACCGGGATGGCGCGCTCCGCGGCTACGACTTTCACGGGCGGCATCCTCATCTTCTGCCCGCGGCCGGCTGGACGATCGGCTTGGCAGACGACTCCAACGACCTCGTCGGGGCCGTCGATCAGCGCGCTCAGCGAGGGGACGGCGAACTCGGGCGTCCCTAGGAAGACAATCCTAAACCGCATCGGGATTCACCCTTCCACTCGCCCGCGTTGGTCGGTAGAGCGAGACGACGAAGCCGCGCCCTACGAGGTGCTAGATCCCCGCGCTGCGCGAAGCCTCGCGCGGCGGGATCTCGTCGCGCAGAATCTTCTTGAGCTTGCGCTTGTAGAGGTCTCGCTTGAGCGAGCTGAGTCGGTCGATAAAGAGCTTGCCGTCGAGGTGGTCGATCTCGTGTTGGAGGGCGACCGCGAGCAGACCGTCCGCCTCGATTTCGATTTCCTTCTGGTCGACGGTCCAGGCGCGCACGAGGACCTCGGCGCTGCGCTTTACCTCGGCTGTGTAGTCGATGACGCTCAGGCAGCCTTCCTCCCACAACACCGATCCGCGCCCCTCGGCGACGACCGGATTGATGAGCTTGAGTAGGTCCTTGCCGGGCTCTTCCGTGTTGACGTCGAGGACGATCATTCGCTCGGCTACGCCTACTTGCGGCGCCGCCAGCCCCACGCCCGGAGCATCGTACATCGTTTCCACCATATCGGTGGCAAGCTGATCGATGCGCCCATCGATGTTGGCGACATCGACGGATTTCTTCTTTAGCTCCGGCGACGGGAAGGTAAGGATCTCTCGAAGGGCCATTAAGCAAGCTTAGCGGGTCGACGGAAGTCGGTCCATGTCCCCCTTGCCGGCCTGCTGCCGACGGTCGAGTGAGCGGCCCGGCCTCACCGAGGTCGAGCCGCCCTCCCTCAGCGCTGCGGGCCGTGCGGGGGTGGGGGCCTCCCCCACCCCCAAGGATCAGATAATCAAGGGATCAAACGAGCGAACGATCAAGAGCCGCCACGGACTGCGCGTACTTGGCTGGGGTTCGTCTTGACTCCGTTGAGCACGAAGCCGTCATTGAACCTAACCAGCCACGCGCTCGCCGGACCGAACACGTAGGACGTAGACGACCAGTGGAACGACGACGCGGTGCAACTGCACATCGGGCCGCCAACCCCGTCCACGGTGCACCCCGGTGCGCAGCCGCTGTTGAATGCCGCTGCGACGGATGGCGAGGCTGCCCCATAGCTGACGATACCTTGCAACTCGCGAACGTTCGCCAGCCGCCAGTCCGTGTGCCCAGCGAAGCCCGTGCAAGTTCCCGTGCCGACGCCGGAGCAGCAAGCCGCCGGATCACCGGCGCCGAAGCAGCTCGTCGAGTCCCCATTGAGGACGTCGATCTTGTTGTACGCGTCATACCAGGTCGCCGTGCTATCGAGGTCGTGCAGCGGATCACTGTTGTTGTCGTCCAGCTTCTCCCACATGAGTCCTGTGTTGTTGTCCGTAATCGTACCGTCGCCGTTGTCTGTGTAGCTGAACGCAAGCCCAGCCTGAACCTCACCATCTTGGGCGCCGGGATTGCCCGGGCACGCCCCGAGCGTACCGTTGCCCGGGTCACAGGTGGTCTGCCCGGTGGCCACCTCGCCCCCAGGATAGCACCCCGAGGTATCGAATGCGCAGCTCCCGTCGCACGCCAGCGTTCCGCTGCTCGAACCCAGACTCTCGCAGGTTTCGCCCCCGAGGTCGGCACCGTCGCACTGCTCACCGAATGCATTCAGCGACCCGTCGCCGCACACCGGCAAGTCGCCGCCGTCGAGCGCCGCCGCCACCGAGTCGGCGTGCGCCGTCACGAAGCTCTGGATATCGGTGCCGGACACCGAATCCATGCACGTCGTGCCCTTCTTGACCGCCTTCTCCTCGGCCTTCTGCCACTTGAGCAGCAGCTTGCTGTCGCACTTCGTGTAGTCGGCGGGCTCCTCCTTCTTGATCGCCTTCATCTCCGCCTTCTGGCGGCAGAAGGCGTACTTCCCGGCGATCTTGTTCTTGTCCGCCTCGCACTTTTCCTCGGCCGTGATCGCCCCCGCGCTGCTGCCGAGCAGCAGCGAGACGCACACGGCAAGATAGACTCCAAGCTTCCTGTCCATGGTAACCTCCGTTGTCGGTTTGATGAGGTCCCCCACGCAGCGGGGGAGCGCCGTGTTCGTTTACGACTAGCAAACCGGTAGCACCGATTTCCACCTGAAATCGGCAAGCTACGGCCCCGGGGGCCAACAGGCTACGATTTTGCGAAACGCACCCATCCTTCGATAGGTGTTCTGACGAAAGCTAGTGAGGACAGGCCCGTCGACACGTGGTCTGACGAACACTACTCAGGACAGGCCCTTCGGTACGCCGCCAAGGCGGCTACTCAGGGCAGCCTTCGAAATCGATCGTCAGGTTCCGTTGGAAACGGAACCCCGTTTCGCTACTACACTCTGTAGCCACCGCCGCCCCTCCCATCTACCTTCAACAAGGCCTTTGACACCCTTGTTTTTGGAGGTTTCAGGATGCGTCGGTGGCTTCCTTCTTCAGAATTCTCGAATAATCCGGGTTAGCGCCGCGCGAAGACCTTGACGCTCACCACGGCACGCGCCGAATCCTGGATCTCCTCGTCGCTGATCCCGGCCGCTTTGGCGGCGGCGAGCAGCTCCGGCATCTGCATTCCAACCAGGATGTCGCCGTAGCTCTGCGATTCGACGACTTCGACGTCGTGCAGGCCGGCGTCCTCGATGGCCGCCAGGTAGTCCGCCCGCAGCATCGCTCCGGCGACGCAGCCGATGTAGGCTTCCGCGCTCTTGGCGACCGCCGGCAGGAGAGGTTTCTCCAGAACCAGATCCGAGATGACCATGCGGCCGCCGGGACGCAGGATGCGTTGGACCTCGCGAAACACTTGAGCCTTGTCGGTGGCGAGATTGATCACGCAATTCGAGATGACGATGTCGACGCTGTCGTCGTCGATCGGCAGATCCTCGATCACCCCTTTGCGGAACTCGACGTTCTCCAGCCCGGCCTTGCCGGCGTTGGTGCGGGCGAGATCGAGCATTGCGTCGGTCATGTCGATGCCGATGACGCGGCCGCGCGGACCAACCGCGCGCGCGGCGAGGAGAGAGTCGAAGCCGCCACCGCTACCGAGGTCGACGACGATTTCTCCTGGCTTGGGGTCGGCGAACGACAGGGGGTTGCCGCAGCCGACGCCGAGATTGGCGCCGTCCGGGACGGCGTCGAGGTCCTCTTTGGAGTATCCGATCGCTTCGGCAACCGCCGATTGGGTGCTGCAGCACGAGGGTGTGGACGCCTGGCTCTCCGCGATGCGCCCGTAGGCGTCGCGCACGACTTCGTGAACACTTTCTCGGCTCTCTGTGTCGAGAGATTTTGCTTGTTCAGCCATTGTGACCTCCTTTGCTTGAGCCACTATATTTCGATAATTCCGGAAATGTCAATGTATTGTGGTGGAGTCAGATCAGAAACTCGTCAAACTCCTCGAAAACCGCCTGGTATAGGGCTCGGCGAAAGGGCACGACGGTCTCGAGGAGCTCCCCGGCGGTGGTCCAGCGCCACGCATCGAACTCCTTCCCATCAGGCGAAATCGCGGCTTCGTCGCCGACGAGTCGGCAGAGGAACCATTTTTGGACTTGACCGAGGCCGATTTTCCGCGACCGAAAGTCGGCGGGCAGCTCGTAAACGTGCCAACCGCGCGTAGTGGCGAGCAGCTCGCAATCGTTCTGGCCCAGCCCGGTCTCTTCCTCGAGCTCGCGCCACATGGCCTCGGTCGCAGTCTCGCCGTCGTCCAAACCGCCTTGTGGAAGTTGCCACGTCGGCTCGTCGACGTCGGCTCGACGGAGAACCAACAGCTTCCCCGAGTCATCGATGACCGCGATGCCGACTCCGGCGCGAAAAAACTGCGATCGCTTTGCCATGCAGGCAACATGGTAGAGGCG
>JANQHZ010001035.1 GCA_028282445.1 Candidatus Binatia bacterium
CCAGCCGAGATAATTCAGGAAGTCGATGACCCCCTGGTCGTTGGTGCGTTCCTGCGCAAACTGCTCCACCGAGATGTCGTCGAGCTGCTCGATCTGCTCGTAGCTCATGTGCTTGGCAGCATTCATGTACACCCGGGAGAACTCTTCGAACGAGCCGGCGACGATATCTTCGATCTGACGCCATTCGCCTCGCATGTGGACCTTGCCGTGGTTGGTCCAGCGACAGACGTTGTCCGGCATCGTCTTGCCGATTCGCCGAAACACCTCATCCTGACTTCCGGCCAGGATGAGCCCCTTGATGCCGTTGTCGACCGCCGAGTCGTGCACTTTACCGCTGGCGGCGCGTCCACCGAGAAGCTCGCTTCCCGACTTCTCGAGCACCAGCACCTTCTTGCCCTCGCTGGTGAGAAGCGCGGCCAGATTCAGCCCGCCCATGCCGCCGCCGACAATGATCACGTCATAGGAATTGTTCGCCATCGTTCGTTCCCCCGTGGGTTGCTCATTCGGTTCGCTGAGGCCTATCCCCTCAATCCCTGGGGGACAAGCGCTGCTGCCGACGGCCGCAAGATGCAGGCTGGAGATCAGTCCGAGCTCTCGAGTCAGCCCCGAAACTCCCTAACGCGATACAGGTTGGACCTCGCGCCGCGTGCGTCGGTCGAGAACCGCCCCGGCCGACGGCCCTTCGCCGGCGCACCAGCACTCATCCCGAGCGAGCTAGGAGCAACCGGATAGGGCTGCGTTCACGGCGCGAATCAATTCGGCGATCGTCACCCGGGCGTTGCCGTCGGTGTCGAGACTCGGGCAATCCGCGACTTCGGCCCGACCGAGGGCGATGTTCACGCCGCGGACGAGCTCGGCGATCGACACCCGACCGTCGCCGTTGCAATCGCCGGGACATCCGCCGAAACCGATCGGCGCGCGGGGGCGCGTCAGGTCATCCCCGGCGTAGAGGTCGGATCGCAAGGCGGCTGCGATGCGCGCGGCGTAGGCGCGATGGCCGGCTCCGTTCGGATGCGCGGTGCCGTTGATGCGAGCCGGACCGTCGGGCGCGAACGGTTCCTCCGCCCCTTGCCGCAGCAGCGATTCGTCCAGGCGCACGATCCAGTTGTCGTCGGAGCAGTAACCATGCCCGGCGAAGTCGGCCGCGATACCGTCGACGTAGCGCCACCCGTGCCGGCTTGCCGCCTCCGACATGGTCGCGTTGAGCTCGGGTCGAAACACCGAATCCGCCCACATCGACTCCTCGGTCGTCCAGCCGGGCAACATCGCGAGCGGGTCGAGCGGGTCGAATTCACAGAAACCCCCATCTTCGTCGGTCGTGACGCCCGGATACTCGGTCAGGTAGACCCGTTCCGACTGGATCTCGCCCCAGGACTCGAAGCTATCCTGCAAGGCGTCGTAGCGCTCGGCGAGCGAAGCGCACAAGAGCTGCTCGTCCGGATCGCAAGCGAGAGACGAGCGCCCCGCCAAGGCGGTCGCGAAAATCTCGGCCGCATTCGGCTCGTCGGGATCGACCACCCGATCCGTCAAGTAGGAGGCACACGGCCCGGTGAACGCGTCGAGCAGCCCGCCGACACAAACGATGTCGACCGCATCGTCCAAGGTCGGATCGACTCCGGTCGGCCGCTGGTGGCAAGGCTCGGTGGCAATGCAGGACTGCAGCACGTCCGAGAACCCGGCGTCGTTGCCGCCGATGGTCAGAACCACCGCATCGACCTCGCGGCCGCCGACCAAGCGGCGCGCTTCGTCGACCTGAGGCGGCAGGCGGTCCGGCTCTCCCGGCCCGGGCCCTTCGGCGCCGCGGTCGGGCAGCAGGAGGCCACGGGTGATGCGCGCTCCCGAACAAGCCAGGTGAACGAGCGTGACCGAGGTTCGCGGGTCGGCCTGCTCGAGTTGCAACGCGGCCCGCGCCTGTCCCGAGTTTGCCGAGCGATGACAACGGCGATTCTGCCACGTGCCTTCGAGCGCGCGCAGCGCATCGTCGAGACCGTCCTCGGCGACCGCGCGCAGGGCATCTTCCGCCTCGAAGGCACTCTGCGCCGCTTCCAGCCCGGCCAGCAACAGGTTCTGGTCGGCCAGCAGCAACACTTCGATCTGATCGAGATCGTCGATCAGGGAAAGCGGGTCGAGATCCAACAACGGCTCGGCGAGCGCCTCCAACAACTCCAGCCGCGCTTCGTTGACCTCGAGCTCGGCAGCAGGGCAGCCGAGAAACGGAAAGCGCGAGCAGGCGCGATCGCGCTCGCGCTCGGCGGCGCGCAGAGCGTCGCGCTCGGCGCGGACATCCGCTGCCGCTACCGAGAAGCGATCCCAGAGAACCTGCGATTCGGCAAGCGCCGCTGCTGCCACGGCGGCGTCGGCGACAGCTTGCGCGACAGCGTCGGCAGCGGTCTCCCAGGTCTCAAAGGCATCGTCACCGATCTCGATGTCCGGATTGCCCTCCCC
>JANQHZ010001053.1 GCA_028282445.1 Candidatus Binatia bacterium
CCTGCACGACTTCGTCACCTACGTCGAGAAGGCCTTTGCCGAGCTGCAACGCCGGGCGGCGGCCACCAAATCCCGCAAAAAAACGCCGGCAAAGCGCAAGCAAGCACAGGCACGCAAGAAACGCACGACGCAAACGAAAACGACTGCGCGCAAGAAAACCGCCGCGCGCAAGTCGTGAGGAGGTTCCCCATCCGCAGGAAACAGACGCAACCTGTCCTCCGAAGCCAAGGCGAAGGAGGATGCGTCGCCCGCTCGCTTCGATGGCACACTTAGATCTCCGCAACAAGACCGCCGTCATCACCGGCGCTTCGAGCGGTATCGGCGAGCTGCTCGCGCAAAGACTGGCTCACGAAGGCGCCCGCGTCGTCCTCACCGCCCGTCGCGTCGACCGTCTCGAGAATGTCGCCGAATCCATCCGTTCCGCCGGCGGCGAAGCGCACGTCTTCCCCTGCGACGTCGGCGACAGGCATGCGGTCTTCGAGACCGCGGCGCAAATCGAAGAAGCGCTCGGCGGCATCGACATCCTGGTCAACAACGCCGGCTACGGCCACCACCGCACCTTTCTCGAATGGGACGTCGACGACATCGAGAACGTGATGCGGATCAACTACCTGGGCACGATCTACTGGACCAAAGCCCTGCTGCCGCTCATGGCCGAGCGAAAGACCGGACAATTGGTCTTCATGGCCTCGGTCGCCGGCCGGATCGGCGTCCCCGACGAGAGCGCCTATGCCGCCTCCAAATTCGCGGTGGTCGGCCTCGCCGAAGCCCTCTCGATCGAGCTCGAAGAGCACGGCATCCACGTCCTCACCGTCTGCCCCGGCAGCATCCGCACCCCCTTCTTCGACGACGAAGCCATGCAGCGCATGCCGGCGACCGCCAAGAAACTCATGGTCGAGCCGGAAGGCCTGGTCGACGCGATCGTCCAAGCGATGAGGACAGGCAAACGAGAGCTCACCTACCCCCGCATGATCGCAGCCGGCTACATCGTAAAAGCAATCGCCCCCGGATTCATGCGAGCCAACGTAAAACGAAACACGAGACCCGGCTAAGCGGCTGAGCTACCCGCCGAAGTCATCCGAGAGCGACGCTGCAGGAGACCCCCCACGACGATCACTGTAGGGGCGAGGCATGCCTCGCCCAGCCTCGCGAGCAATTCCCGTCGCCTAAACACCACACCGAGGTCTCCGCGTCTCCGTGCCTCTGTGGTAAAAAAACCTAAAAGAGAGGCTCGCTCGGCTCGTCGTCCTCACGCGGCTCCGGCGCGGCAGCGTTGACCGTCTCCGGATCCGGCCACCCTTCACTCGCGTTGCGCAGGAAGTACACGCCGATGGCAATGCTGCCGAAGGACATCCACTGCGCTGTGGTCAGACCGATCAGCCATGCCGGATTGCGGCGGATGAACTCCAGAAAGAAGCGCACGACGCCGGTGAAGATCAGGTAGATGCCGAGTTGGGTGCCGAGTGGCCGCGTGCTGCCCAAGCGGTACAGGTAGGCCGCGAGCAGGAAGCAGGTCGTCATCTCGTAGAGCGGCACCGGGTGCACCGGGACGTCGGTCGGAACGATGCCGTTGGGAAAGGCCATGCCCCAGGGCAGATCGGTAGGGATTCCGTAGTCGCCGTCGCCGGACAGGTGACAACCGATTCGCCCCATGCCCAGCCCGACGGCGAGCGCCGGGACCGCCATATCGGCGATCGCCAACACCGGGAGCTGGTTGCGTCGCGCCCACCATACCACCGCGATCGCGCCGCCGATCACGCCGCCGTACCAAACCCAGCCGCTACCGGAGAGCAGGAACAGGATCGGCGACTCGACGAAGTACTCCCAGCCGGTCGGGATGACGAACAACCGCGCGCCAATCCAACCGCCGACGTAAGCCCACAACACGACGTCGTAGGCGAGCCGGCCGTCGTAACCGCGCCGCTCGAGCCCCCACTTCATGATGAAGAACGCGACCAGAAAGCCGGCGAACGCCATCGTCCAAAAGCTGGAGACGCTATAGCCGAAGATCTCGAAGAGAACGGGACGCATAATTGGAACGGTAGACTGGCTCGGGACCCTGGGCGGCCAAGCCCGGATTGCGCCGGGAACGCGGCTACCCGATCGCTACATGCCGAGGATGTTGTACCCCGAGTCGACGTGGACGACTTCGCCGGTGACGCCGGCACTGAGGTCGCTGAGGAGATACAGGGCGGTCGAAGCGACGTCATCGCCGCTGGTGTTGCGCTGCAGCGGCGAGCGCTCGGCATGGTGGTGTAGCATGGTCTTGAAGCCGCTGATCCCCGCCGACGACAGCGTCTTCATCGGACCTGCCGAAAGTGCGTTGATGCGAACCCCATTGGCGCCGAGATCGGGCGCCAGATACCGCACCGAAGCCTCCAGGGCCGCCTTGGCTACCCCCATGACGTTGTAGTGAGGCAGCACCTTCTCAGCACCGAAGTAGGTCAGCGTGACCATCGCGCCGCGATTGGCCGCTAGCAGCGCCTCGGCGCGCTTGGCCATCGCGACCAGGGAGTACGCACTGATGTCGAGCGCGAGGCGGAACCCTTCGCGCGAGGTGTCGACGAAACGGCCCTTGAGCTCCTCGCGCTGAGCGAAAGCGATCGAGTGCAACACGCCATCGAGCGCGCCCCACTTCTCGCCCACCGTCGCGAACATCGACTCGACGTCTTCGTCGCGGGTCACGTCGCACGGCATCAACAGCGACGAGCCGAGCGATTCGGCGAGCGGCGCAACGCGCTTCTCGATCGCCTCGTTGGGGTACGAAAACGCGAGCTCGGCCCCCTCGGCGTGCAGCCTCTGCGCAATCGACCAGGCAATGCTGCGCTCGTTGGCAACACCACAAACCAGGACCCTCTTTCCCTTCATCAGCATCTTCCCACCATCCACGTTTCGCAGGAAAAAAAAACCTTAGCCGCAGCTGAACGCAGATAAACGCAGATGCTTCGCAAAACGAGGCGGCCGGAGACAGGCCCCGGCCTCTCGGTTGTCATCAAACCGGTGCGTTCCGACGCCGCCGAAGGTTGGGATCGGCAGCGAGATCATCAGCGTTTATCTGCGGTTCCAAAAAAAATGGGGGGCCGATTGCTCGGCCCCCCATCTCTCGTCTTATCGACGAATTACTGGCTCAGCGCGTCCTGCGGCGCAGCCACAGAAGTGCGGCCATCGGCATCAGGAGCATCCAGCCGCTCGAGCTCGCCTCAGGCGCTACGATCGCGCACGAGTCGTCGTCGAAACCGCCCGGAGGCCGGGTGTTGGTCGCCGTCGCTTCCGGAGTCGCAGTCGGCTCGTCCGGAGTCGAGGTCGGAGTCGGATCCTCCGGCGTCGGAGTCTCGGTCGCCGTCGGCATCGGGGTCGGCTCGTCTTCGATCGTGACCGTGCCGTCGACGCACTCCATGGTCAGCGGGTTGCCTTCCGGATCGCTGCCGGCCGTTTCCGAGCAGGTGATCGGGAAGTCGCCCGTCACGCCGGAGACCGTCGCAGCCGCCGTGCCGCCGGCGAGGGCGACGTCACAGGTGTAGAGCACGACGCCGTCCGGCAGGGGATCGAGATTCGAGAAGGACAGAACCAGAGCCTTGAGCGACTCACATCCACCGGCGGCTTCATCGCAGCCGCTCGGCTGGAAGGAGACCGCGCTCGCCTCACGCATGATGTCGGGGTTGAACTCGCAACCGACGATCGCCGCTTCGGGGCTGAAGCTGAGCACGTTCTCGGTGCCCGCAACCGCGGCAGCGCTGTCGATCAGCTCGAGGGTGATGTCGACCTGGGCAGTTCCGCCCGGAACGCCGGTCGCGTCACCGACCACCAGTCGCGCAACCGGAGTATCGGGAACTGTGACCGTGCCGTCCGTGCAGGTCGTGTCGACCGAGTTGCCGGCTGCGTCCGAAGCACCCGGGCCCGTGCAGGTCAGCGCATAGTCGCCCGGCGCCGCGCCCGCGGCGTCGACTTCGCAGCTGTACAACACCGAGCCGTCGGGAATCGGATCGAGATTCGAGAACGACAGGATCAGCGCCTTGACCGCCTCGCAATCGCCCGCCGCAGCATCGCAGCCCGAAGGCTGGAACGCAGCCTGGCTCGCCTCACGCATGATGTCCGGGTTGATCGTACATTCGGTGAGCACGACATCGGGACCGAACTCGATGACGTTCTCGGTACCGACAACCTCGGCACCCCCGGTGGAAAGCGTGATGTCGATGGTTCCGCTTCCTTCGACCGAGCCGATCTCGATCGTGGCCTGACCGAAAGCCGTACCCGCCACCAGCATCAGCGACAGGGCGGCACCGCTCAAGCAGTTTGTGACCTCTCTCATAAATCCTCCCTCACGAAATGAAATTTCGCCTCTGTGTGCCGCCTCTGCGGCGGGTTACCATGGCTACAAACTTGATTTACGGCCGAGAATCAAGCCGATCATCCCATAAAAAGACGTTTTGTGACCTAATTTTAACTCGGGCACCCGTTGAGATTGTTGTTTACGGCCTGAATCAGCTCGTTGATGGCCACCGACCCGTCGCCATTGGCGTCCATCGCCGGGCACGTGCTGAGGTCGGCATTCTCCAGGTTGATGTTCACCCCGCGGATCAGCTCGTTGACCGCGACCACCCCGTTTCCGTCGCAATCGCCGACGCAAGTCGCCCCACCCGGCACGATCCTGACGGTCCCGGAATTGCACTGAATTCGGCTAACACCGTCGTCGCCGGCGTCGCGATCGACGGTCTGATCGATCGCAGCCTGGTCGCCGATCGACAGATCGGCGGCGAATTGCGGCCTGGCCGGCACGCCCTCATCCTGCTCGCAGAAGATGTGCAGGTCGACGGTATCGCCCTCCTGGACGCCCTCCCCGGCCCGCAGCCGCATCGTCAGCAGGTCGCCGTCGTCCGGCAGGCGCGGGATCTCGACCGGGCCACCGCTGGGCAGGTCCTTGGGGCCGTAGACGACGATGTTGACGAAATCGTCGCGATCCTGGCCGTCGCCCGGGCACAGACAGCGCTGGCGAGCGTTGCAGGACTCATTTTCAACCACCACCGTGAAGTCGTCGCGGATAGCCGCGCTCGGCTCGACCGCCCCGGAGGCCAGCTGACCGCCGTCACAGTCGAATACCAGCGGATTCCCGGCGCCGTCGCCCGGCAGACCGATCGAGAAGGCCACCGCGGCAATATCGTCCGGGCCCTCTCCGGTAGGAGCCATGGTCGGTGCCTGCGTAAAGCTGACGACGACACTGCCGGTGCCGTCGGACACCGGGACTTCCACTTCCCCGTCGCCGACCGTGATCACGGCGCAATCGGTCGTACAGTCATCGACGGCGTTCGCGGGTGCACTTGGGTGCAAGAGCACGGAGCCGGCGGCCGCCACAGCCACCAACACGGATCGCTTCAACATTATCTCTAAGCCTCCTCAGCGCCGCCGACGTTGGCCGCGAGACTCTCCAAGTCCCGCGCACCGGACTTCGACGCGCTCCTCTCTACAACCCCGGCACCCATCTTCGAGGAAAATTCCTTCCCCTGTTATCCTACCGCCCTCTCCGTGTCAAAAGGCATGGCGATGGCCCGGCGGGGGTGCCATCGAAGCCTCCGGAGCGCTGCGTAGGGGGCGCCATTCGAATCATGATCAATCCCAAAAGTCCGTCAGCCCGCACAGCCGTTCAGCGAGTTGTTCACCGCCAGGACGAGCTCGTTCACAGTGACCGCGCCGTCGCCGTTTCCGTCCATCGCGAAGCAGGTCGAGACGTCGGCGCTGCCGAGGTTGATGTTGACGCCGCGGATGAGCTCGTTGATCGCCACCTCCCCGTCGCCGTCACAGTCCCCGACGCAGCCGCCGATGTCGCCGGCGTTGAGGGTGTACGCCAAATCGTCCGAATCGAAGTGAGTGGTGACGACGTCGAGGCCGCCATCCCCGTCGAGATCGCCCACCGCCACCGCGCTCGGCCCGGCGCCGAGCTCGAATTCCTCGAACGGATCGAAGCCGCCGGCGCCGTCGCCGGGGATGACGATCAGCAGCCCGTCGGCCTGCCCGGAGCCGAACCCGTCGAGGGTGACGATGTCCATCGCACCGTCGCCGTCGAGATCGGCAATCTCCACGTCCTCGGGCACCAGCCCGGCATCGAGCACCGGGCCGCCCTCGAAGGTGCCGTCGCCGTTGCCGAAGAACACCGACACGGTGTCCTCGCCCCAATTGGGGACGGCTAGATCCTGCACACCGTCGCCATCGAGATCGCCGACCGCGACGCTGAGCGGCGAATCGCCGACGACCAGGGTCGGCGATTGCACCGCGAAGTCACCGCTGCCGTCGCCGATCAGGATCGCGACCTCGCCGGGAAAGGCATCGTCCAAGGTCACCACAAGGTCGGCGACGTCGTCGCCGTCGAAGTCGCCGACAGCGAGACCGTTCGGTCCCGGCGACACGTCGACCGTGATCGCCTCGGCGAAGGTCAGATCGCCGTTGCCGAGGCGAACCGTCACGGTGTCGCCAAAGAGATCGGTGGTCGCGAAGTCCGGCGCACCGTCGTCGTCGAAATCAGCCGTGACCACGCTCTCCGGAAAGAGCCCGACGTCCTCGACGCCGGCGGCGCCGAAAGTGCCGTCACCGTTACCGGGGAATACACTGACGGTCGAATCCGAGCCATTGACCACGGCCAGGTCGAGATTGTCGTCGCCGTCAAAATCGGCAGTCGCCACCGACGTCGGCGCCGAACCAGCTGTCAACGTGGTCGAAACCTCCAGTGCGCCAGCACCGTCGTTGAGCAGGATCGTCACGTCGTCGCTACCGTTGTTGGCCGTCACCGCATCGAGGCGCCCGTCGCCGTTGAAGTCGCCGAGCGCTAGCCCTTGCGGGTCGTTCGAGCATGGGGATCCCACGTCGCCACAGCCGTCCGGGCCGAGCGCGACGTCGACACGCGGATCCAGGGTCGGCGCACCGCCGATCGCGGCCGCGCCAAAGACGGCGATTAGAGCCAGAGCCGGGATGTAAGCTTTCGAGTTCACTGAGATTCTCCGCCTGTCTCGTCCGGGGGGCCGCTGCCGCGCGGCAGTCGTGGGACACCCGCGCGAGCTAGGCCGGCGGTCGACGCCGGTCTTGCATCGCGACCTGCTGGAACAGAAGAGAACACCGGCAAAGACCCTGAATTTACGGCAATAGTCATCGGGGGACACGGTATTGTCAACCCGCACACCGGGCCGGCGAGCGTCGTTCGACAACTCGCAACTCGGCTCGCCCCGGGCTGGTATTCGCGCGCTCGGCAGGTGGACGAACAGACATCATACTTTAGGTGCAAGAAGCCGCCAGTTTGCTGCGCAGGACTCGTCCACACCCCTCCGAACGTCGCAATCTCCGGAAACCAGTCACCTGACTATGGAAGAGCACCGCATCGTCACTTATCTTCGTACCTCAGAGGAATCCGGAAATGGTCGGCGGCGAATCTCCACAAGTCACCCTATATCGCTTGTTCGTCTTGAACATGGCGCTGCAGCTCTTCGACGGCGTCGCCACCTACCAGGGCCTACGCATCGGCTTTCAGGAAGCCAATCCGATCCTCGTCCAGGCCTTCGCCTTGATCGGCATCCTCCCCACTCTGGTGCTCTACAAGGCCTACGCATGCGGTCTGCTGGTCATACTGCACCGCATCACCCCGGCCCGACTCGGCGTCCCGATCATGCAGGGCTTGGCCGCGGTCTACTGTGTCCTGTCGCTCGGTCCGTGGCTGGGCAAGTTCGCCTCGGTCGCGGCGCACCTGTAACCACGCCCCCCGCCACGGCGGAGTCGACCGGCGACGCCCGGATCCCGTGGACCGGGAGTCGGAACCGGCGCTCGCAATCTGCTACTCTCCGTCCGGCGATGCATCGCGCCCCCCAACCGAGGACCGCGACCCCCCGCATCGCATAGCCAGGAGACTCCATTGAGCGACGACAAGACAGCCGAGAGAGAGCGCCCTGAAATCGTCTCCCCTTGGGACACGACCAAGGAGACCAACACCGGGGCATGGGAACAAAAACGCCGGCTGGCGGCCGCGATGCGCCTGGTCATGGAACGCCTGGTGCCGAGCAACGCTCCGGAGGAAGAGTTGCGACGCGCCGCCGAGGGGCTCGAGCGTTACGCCGAAGCCCTGACCGAGCACCCCCGCCTGAAGAACATCCACGGCCACCCCGAGTCGGCGACCTCCGGCGACGTCGGCGCGTTCTTCGATCAGAGCCCGTTCATCGGACTCGCCAACCCGCTGGCGCCGCCGATCAAGATTGGCAAAAAGGGCGAGCAGAGCGCCGTCGCCACGGTCAACTTCGGCTCCGCCTACGAAGGCGCCCCCGGATGCGTCCACGGCGGCTACGTCGCCGGCGCTTTCGATGAAGTACTCGGCTACGTCAACGCGCTGAGCGGCCAGGGCGGAATGACGGGTCGGCTCACGATACACTTCCGCAGCCCCACCCCACTCCACACCGAGCTCTTTTTCGAAGCGTCGATCATCCGCATCGAGGGCCGCAAGATCTTCACCGAAGGCAAGCTCTTTGCGGGCGACAGACTCTGCGCCGAGGCGGACGGCCTCTTTATATCGGTCGGTATGGAGAAGTTTCAGGAGCTACTGCGGCAGCGCGAGGCGATGGAGAAGGATCGCGACTGAGGCCGTCCGCCTCGGCGCGAGCCCAAAGTCACGCGCGGCTTCGCCCCGCGTGACGTCTCAAGCCCGGCTGCGCCGGGCGGCCAAAGGCGCTCCGCGCCGGCCAAAGCGCCTTCGGCGCGACGTCCTTCGCCTCGCTACGCGAGTCTTGGGACGGGCGAACGCAGTTCGCACTTGGGACGCTCGGGCGAAGCCCGGCTTGGGACGCGCAGCGAAGCTGCGCTTTTCACTCGACGAACGATCCACTTTGGTGGATCGTTCGTCGATGCATGGACCATTGAAGGGTATCAGGATTGTCGAGCTCGCCGGGATGGGGGCTCTTCCGTACGGCTCGCTGCGCCTCGCCGATATGGGCGCCGAGGTGATTCGCGTCGAGCGACTGAGCGACGTCCCGGAGGATAAATCGCCGCGGCCGCACAATTTCTGGGATCGCGGCAGGCGCTCGATCGCCGTCGACCTCAAGCATCCGCGCGGCGTCGAGACTGTGCTGCGACTGGCCGCAAATGCCGACGCGTTTCTCGAGTCGTTTCGGCCGGGAGTCGTCGAGCGGCTCGGGCTCGGGCCCGACGTCGTGATGGAACGCAACCCGCGCATCGTCTACGGGCGACTGACCGGCTGGGGCCAGGACGGCCCGCTGGCGCAGAGTGCCGGACACTCGCTCAACTACGAGGCAATCACCGGAATCTCCCACGCCATCGGGCCGCGCGGTGGCGACCCGGTTCCGCTGCTACAGATTCTCGGCGATTTCGCCGGCGGTGGGCTGCACCTTGCGTTCGGTGTCGTTTGCGCACTGCTGGAAGCACAGAGGTCGGGCCGCGGACAGATCGTCGACGGCGCCATGGTCGACGGGGTGACGGCACTGGTCTCGACCTTCTACGCAATGCACAAGATGGGAATGCATACCGACGAGCGCGGTACCAACCTGTTCGACGGAGGCGCGCCGTTCTACAACATCTACCGCACCGCCGACGACAAGTTCATCAGCATCGCGCCGATCGAGCCGCACTTCTACGCGCTGCTCCTCGACAAGATCGGCCTCGCGAACGAGGAACTTCCCGACCAGAACGACCAGTCGCAGTGGCCGCTGCTGCGCGAGCGTTTCGCCGAAGTCTTTCGCACCAAGACTCGCGACCAATGGTGCGAGATCCTGGAAGGTACGGACGCCTGCTTTGCGCCGGTGCTGAACTTTTCAGAGGCGCTGTCGTACTCTCACAACACCGAGCGGGGGACGTTTCTCTCTACCGACGAGGTGCCCGAACCGCGGCCGACACCGCGTCTGAGCCGCACCCCGGGAGAGCCCGACCGATCTCCAATCTACCCCGGCGCCGACACCGACGCCGTGCTGAAAGAGGCCGGGATCTCGGCGGAAGAAATCGCCGGCCTGCACAAGGACGGCGCCATCGCCTGATCGGCGACCGCGCCGAATCGCTCGGGAGCCTTCGGTCCAATAGGCCCCCCGGGGTTGCTCCGGCTGAACACGACGACGCCGGGCGTTGTCACACGTCGCACGGGCGAGGCAGCCTGTCCTCCGAAGCCTCGGCGAAGGAGGATGCCTCGCCCCTACACTGCTACGCCTCACCCTCTCCGCTTCCCCTTCAGTAGGGGCGACGCATGCGTCGCCCGCGCGGCGGATCCCGAACTTTTTGAACCTCAACCCACGACCACATTCGGTGACCAGCAACCGGGCGAGGCAT
>JANQHZ010001061.1 GCA_028282445.1 Candidatus Binatia bacterium
CCTCAGCCTCCGCCTCGCCTTAGCCTTCGCCTGGATCGCCGATGTCGTGATGAGAGAATCGACACCTTCCCGGTTGCGTGCGGCGTCGATTGGACCGACCCCAGTCGCGCTGTTACGGTCGAGAGCTATGCGAAATCGATGGACGAAACGGATTCTATTTCCTGCTCTGCTCTCGGCTCTGGTGATCGTTGGTTGCTCCGACGACGACGATGACGGCGGCGCGCCCGAGGAGGCGTGCGTCGACGCGGCGCCGGCGGCGCTGCGGGCCTGTATCGCCGAGTTCAGCGATGCCGTTGCGGCGTGCTACAGCGACACCGGCGCGCCGTGTGCCGACGACGATGCGGCGCTCGACGCGGCGCTCGCCAAGCTCGAAGACTCGGTCGCGGATAGTTGCTCGGACGGCGACTTCGCGACGCTGTCGGCGGCGGGCGTAGTCGGAAGGTTGCGCAACTCGTGCGCGTCCGAAGCGTCGTCGATGGCGTGGAGAGTCTACGGCGGGCCGCAGGGTGCCGTGTGGCCGAGCGTGTCGGCCGACGACCAGGCGTGCCTCGCGACCGCGCACCTCGCGGCCGCAGCGATGACGGACGACTCGCTACTGGCAATCAATGATTGCCTCGGCGGCGGTGCTTGCGACTCCGGTTCGCTCGAAGCCGAGCTGATCGCGATCGAAGAAGCTGCGGTCGGGGAGGTGTCGGCCGCCTGTGGTGCGCTCGAAGAGCTGATTGCTCTCGACCCGGAGGCGTACGTCGACCGGGTCGCGCAGCAGGTCGATTGCATCACCGCGACCGGCCACGTCGATACCGGCTCATTGCCGCTGACGTGCGGACCGTCCAACGTCGACTTCGATCCGCCGCGCGGCGAATACATGCAAGTCGTCGTCGATGGCGAGAAGTGGGGCACGCTGTGTGGCGACGGGTCGCCCTTTGCTTTCCAGATCCGTCTTGCGCCGGAAGGCGAG
Organism: Candidatus Binatia bacterium; assembly: GCA_028282445.1. Classification (GTDB taxonomy): domain Bacteria; phylum Desulfobacterota; class Binatia; order HRBIN30; family CADEER01; genus CADEER01. Next base: position 959 of record JANQHZ010001061.1, read on the forward strand.
CCGCTCGATCGGATCGTCATCGGCTTGCAGGGCGGTGGCGTCTGTCTGTTCGAAGACGATTGCCGGGGGCGACTCGAGAGCAATCCCGGTTTGTTTACCGCGATCGACGACGCGCCGCTCCGTATCGGCATCATGTCGGACGATTCGTCCGTGAGTCCGTTCGCGAACTGGACCAAGATCTACCTGCCGTACTGCAATCAGGACGTTTTCGCCGGCGGCGGCATCTTCGAGCCTCTCGGCGGTCTCGACCTTCCGCGCTTCGGCGGCGTCAACCTCCGCGCCGCGATTCAGATGAGCCGCGACGTTCTATGGAAGCTGATGGACGAGGAGGGCGGCGACGGCTTTCGCCCCGACCAGTTGATCGCGCTCTTCGGTGGGTGGTCGGCCGGCGGCTACGGGGCTCTCTACAACTATCACTGGATGCTGGACGATTTGCAGTGGCCGAGAACGGCCGCGTTTCCGGACGCCGGCGGTGCGCTCGACAACGGTAACATCTTGGGTGTAAGCGGCCTCGGCGACGTCAAGATCCCGGCGTGGGGCACGCTGCCCAACTTGCCGCCGTACTGTTTCGACGGTCAGTGTGCGGTCGGGCCGATCCTCTACGAGGCGATTTCGCCGCGACTCAAGCAAGTCCCGGAGCAGCAGTTCTTGATCGTCAGCAACCCGCTCGACCGTACCCAGCAGGGCGATGCGTTCTTTGAGGACGAAGTGTCGTGGATCAACACGATGCGGCAGAGTTACTGCGACACCAAGGATCTGAACGGAATCAACTATTACTACACCAGTGTTTCGGACGAGAGCGTGCACGTCGTGTCGCTGCGCGACGAGCTCTGGCTGGGCGAAGTCGACGGCGAGACCATGAGCGACTGGTTTTGGCGCGCCGTCAGCGAGCCCGACACTGTGCAGAGTCGTGTCGAGGAGGCCGACTTCGTCGAAGCGATTCCAGGAGTCGAACCTTACCCTTGCGAGGTGGCTCCGTAGCCTTACGAAGTCGCGATTCAACCGTAGAAGCTCGATCGAAGATGTCGTCTGCGACTCCGAAGATCTGGCTCGACGCCGACGCTGCGCCGCGCGCCCTCAAGGAGGTTTGCTACCGGGTGGGTGAGCGGCGCGGCTTGCGTGTCGTCGTCGTCGCCAACCAGCGCCACTCCCTGCCGCCGTCCGATACGATCGATCAGGTAACGGTTGGGTCGGCGTTCGATGCCGCCGACGATCACATCGCCGAGCACTGCGACGCGGGCGATCTGGTGGTCACCGCCGACGTGCCACTCGCGGCGCGCGTGGTGGCCAAGGGCGCGGTCGCGCTCGACCACCGGGGCAAGGTGCTGGACGAGGAAAACGTCCAGGACAGCCTTGCGATGCGCGATCTGGCGCGCGACCTGCGCGAGGAGGGCGTGATCTCGGGCGGCCCGCCTCCCTTCAGCAAGGCAGACAGGCAGCGCTTCATCAACGCTCTCGACCGAACCCTGACCGCACTCCTACGCGATTGAGCGGCCCTTCGCTCGGCGAGTCAGGGGTCGCGCTGGAGTGAAATATCGACGTAGAGCTCACGCCCGATCGATTCGAGGCGTTCGCGCAGGGCGGCTTCGTCTACGTCTTCCGGCGCCGCCATCTCGATACGCATGGTGTAGAAGGGCGAACCGGAAAGCGCTTCCGGGCGCGATTGGGTTTCCATCTGACGGATGGTGATGTCGTGCTCGGCGAGACACCGCGATACGCGCGCCACGATCCCGGCCTTGTCCAGGCCCGACGCTTCGAGGGAGTAGATGACCGAGGCGCCGGGTGGGTGTTCGCTTGCCGGATCGTTGTCGAGCGGGCGGAAGAAGACGGTGAGGCGCTTCTCCCACTCGAGCCGCTTGCAGGCGGCCGACAGCCGTTCGCCGATGTCGGCGGCTTGGCCGCTCAGGAGCAACAGCACGGCAAACTCGGAACCGAGTACGGTCATACTCGAATCCTCGAGATTGCAGTCGCACTCATAGATCAGCTCGGATAGATCGGCGACGATTCCGGGACGGTCACGGCCGATGGCGGATAGCGCAAACCACTGTTTCATATGGCGAATGCTACCGCGAAAGCGGTGCCGCGGCCAACCGTCGCGATGCCCGATTCGCCGCGCGCTCGGGCGAATCGATTTCACGGGAAGTTAATTGACCACGGCAGGATCGACAGTGTAGGCTACCCACTTCACCCCTTTGGAGGTCATTTGGCATATCGCGGTAGAGGTCCACGTTTCGTCCCACCACCGGAAGAGCAGCATCGCATCAATCGCAAGATCCGGGCTCCCCAAGTCCGATTGATCGGAGCCGATGGTTCTCAGGTAGGCATCGTTCCCATCGCCGATGCCCTGAGACAAGCCGAGGAGGCACAGCTCGATCTCGTAGAGATCGCTGCGACCGCACAACCTCCGGTGTGCCGTATTCTCGACTACGGCAAGTTCAAGTATCAGCAGCACAAGAAGGAGTCGGAGGCCAAGAAGAAGGCCACGACGACCACCGTCAAAGAGCTGCGCTTGGGCTATCGAACCGACAGCGGCGACATCAAACGGCAGATCGAGAAGGCGCGTGCCTTCCTCGAAGCGGGCGACCGCGTCAAGTTCCTGCTGCGCTTCCGCGGACGCGAGATGGCGTACCAGGATCTCGGCCGCAAGAAGCTGTTGGGCGTGTGTGAAGCGCTGGAAGACGTCGGTGTGCGCGAGGGCAATCCGCGCATGGAAGGCCGCATGATGGGCATTCTGCTCGCACCCTCCAAGAAGAAGGCGAAGCCGAAGGCAGCCGAAGCGGCTCCAGAAGCGGACGCGAAGCCCGCGGCCGAGGCCAAGCCGGCGGCCGAAGGCGGCGCCGAATCGGCGCCGGTCCCCGACACTCCGTCCGCTGCGAGCTAGCTCGCGGGCGCGATCCGGACGCGGCGCCCGTCG
>JANQHZ010001092.1 GCA_028282445.1 Candidatus Binatia bacterium
ATCCGAGCTCGCTCGCATCGGGAGCGAGCGTTGATCTCGGCGGCACGGTGGTTCGCCGTCGGCTACGCGGTCGCCGCGAGCTGCACCGCGGCGACCGGCGAACAAACCCAACAGCCACCCACTGGCACAACCGCGCACGTTGAAGCAGCAATCGACTTCGCGTTCCCGCCGTTGCGTTTCTACGATTTCAAGATCGACCGACAGGAGATCACCCGAGAGAACGCCGGCGAGCTCTACCGAAACGTCCGACTCAGCGACTTCCGCGGCAAGCGACCGGTGGTCGTACTATTCGGAAAAGAGGGTACCTTCGACGACATCGCCGCTTTCGAGCAGCTGCACGAGCGCTACCGCAGATGGCTGCAGTTCCTCTTCGTCTATGTGGCCGATTCGCTCGAGACCGGCGAGCAGTCGACCGCCCTGGAACAGATGCGCCGGGCCAACACCTTCGTCCGAGCCAACGATCTGCATATTCCCTGCTTGGTCGAAACCGCCGAAACACGCACCGACATCTACCGCATCAACAATAACCGCGTCTTTGTAGTCGACCATGGCGGAAAAGTCGCCTACGCCGCCCCCGCCGACGCGGCGCTCGACGAAATCGATCGCAACCTGCGCATCGCGGCGACCGACGAGACGGGACTTTGAGTGCTTGCCCGAGAGGCGGTATGAGTCGGAGCCCTCGCTAGGAACGAATCGACCGCACGCAGGCATGTCGACAGGCCCAACCAAGCCAACCAGCTACGCGCCCCCGACCCGGGACCGGTCGCGTCGCGCGCTCGAAACGACGATCGTCGTCGTCGGTTTCATGGTCTTCACGTACGTCCTCTTCCGATCGGTGTTTGCCGATATGACCGGGAGCGTGATTTCCACGAGAGGCGGCCGTCCCAGCGCGGATATCCACCTCGTCTTGTGGGTTCTCAGCTGGGGGCATCACGCCCTGAGCTCGGCCCCGCTCGATCTTTTCCAGGCCAACATCTTTCACCCGGCACCTTCGATGCTCGCCGGCGCCGAGCACATGCTTGGGTATCTCCCACTTTTCTCGCCGGCCTACGCGGCGACCGGAAACCCGGTATTCGGCCTCCAAGTAACCCTGTGGCTCGCCTTCGCCCTGTCCGGCGCCGCGATGTACGCACTTCTTCGCCATTGGGGATGCTCGGTGGCGGCCGCAGTATTCGGCGGACTCGTCATCACGGCGAGTCCGGGAAAATTCGATCGCGCGGCAATGATCCAGCTCGTCGGATGGCACTACCTGCCGCTCGTGATCATCTTCATCGACCGAACGCTGGACCGCGGTAAAATCGTCGACGCGATCTTGTTGGCCACGCTGCTGACCCTGCACCTGCTATGCTCGTTCTACATCGCGTATGCTTCGCTTCCGATCGTAGCTTCATACCTGACCGCCACATTGATCGGGCGCTACTTCGCGAGTGACCAGCGCCTCGACCGCACCCGAATTCTGAAGGTATTCACCGCGGTTGCTTTCGCCGGCGTCGTCCTCGGCGCCGTCGCCGTGCCGTACATGTCCAGGGCCGCGAGCGGAGAGATCGGAGACTATAGCGGACAAGGTGCCCTCGCCCTGACCCGAGCCGGCGAGCTGTACAACTACCTGCCGTTCTTCAAATCGCTCAGCCCTATCCAGTTCGCCGGCAAACCCTTCAACCTCGGGATGTTGCCGCTCGCGTGCCTGGTCATCGCGCTGTTGCCGGCGAGTCTGACGCGGAGCTCGGTACCAGCCGCGGCGCGCTACGGAATGTTCGCCGGGGCCGTACTATGCTGGCTCCTCGCCATGGGACCCCCTGCTACGTTCAGCGGGATCCATTTCCCACCGCTCTACTCGTGGTTCAGCGATCTGGTGCCGGGGTTCTCGTCGATGCGCGTCCCGTTTCGCTTCGCGCTCGGCGTGTGCTTCTGCGCCGCAGCCCTGGCCGGGGTCGGGTTTTCCTGCGTTCTCGAGCGTTTGGCATTACCGCGCTGGGCGTCGGCAACGGCCCTCTGTGCCGCTGTCGCCGTGACGATGTGGGACTTCGGCGTCCTACAGCGGCCGCATGGCGCGGCCAAGATTGCAACCGGCGAGGAGGTCCCGGCGGTCTACCGTCGACTCGCCGAGATCGAGCCAGGTCCCGTGCTCGAGTTGCCGATCGGCACCATGGGAATCCAGCGGATACGCCAGGAAAGCGAATACACCTATTTCAGCACGTATCACTGGAACCCGATCCTCAACGGATACACCGGCTACCGTCCTCCGTCGCTCGATTGGGTGGCTGCGCTTGCACAGCAACTACCCAATCCACGGGCGGCATGGGTACTGCAGCGTACGACGGGACTTCGCTACGTGATCGTTCACGAAGACAAGCTCTCCTGGTTCGACGCCCGACGCTGGCGGAAAGCAACGAACTTCGTGCTGATCGGAAGATTCGGCAGTGACCTTCTTTACAGAATGCACCGGGAGCTCGATGCCGACCTGATCCAGCGCTTCCTCGCCCCAGGCGATCTGGAGGAGACGCTTCTCGGGACCGAGCTGTCGGTCATCCCGCAAGAAGAACGTCTCACCGACCTACAATTTTGGGGCCGGCCGCCAATCGGCGCAATCCCAGGGTTGCCTTTGATGATCCCACTCTCCCTCACCAACGTTTCCTCGCGACGGTGGCCGGCCTTGGCACCGGGCAGTAGTCGCGCACTTCGCTGGGCCGCTCGATGGGAGAACCAGGCGACAGGCATCGTCCACGAGAACCTCAATATCGCCCCGCTCGCCTACGACCTCGCACCGCGACAGACGCTCCAGACCACAATCAGCCTGAGGCCGCCGCGACACTTTGGCGACTACCGCCTTTCGATCGGCTTGGTGCAGGCCGGTACGTGGTTCGGCCCGCCGCTCGTCGCCGACCCGGTCGTGGTTCGCGGCTTCCCCGCGAAGCGCTCCAAGCCGGCCGCCCCGGCGAGCTAGCCTCTGCCGAACGGGTCAGCCGCCCCGAGCCGGCTGGCAACACCGGCTCGCTTCGGCGAGGGAGCGCGTCCATCCGCAATCTCTCCTGGAGGGACAACCAAGCGTTGCCATCTCTCCAGCGAGCGAGTGCCGCGAGCCCTGGAAGTCCCGTCCCTTCTGAACTAGGAAAGGCCGCATGTCCGCCGGAGCACTGGAAGGAATTCGCGTCGTCGAGCTGGGTCAATTGGTTTCGGCGCCCTACTGCGCCAAGCTCTTCGCCGACTTCGGCGCCGATGTCGTGAAGGTCGAGCCTTTAACGGGCGATGTCGCGCGACAATGGGGCCCCTTCCCCGACGACGAGCCGCACCTGGAAAAGAGCGGACTCCACCTCTTTATGAACACCAGCAAACGATCGGTGACGCTGGATGTTCGCAACGACGCCGGACGCTCCCTTTTCCTCGACCTGATTTCCGGTGCGGACGCTCTGATCGAGAACAACTTGCCGCAGCAAATGCGCGCTTGGGGACTCACCTACGAGGAGATCTCGACCGTCAATCCGAATCTGGTGATGATCTCGATCACACCCTTCGGCCAGAACGGCCCCTATAGCGAGTGGAACGGGTACGATCTCAACGCTTACCACCTGACCGGCGCGAGCAGCCGGTACTGCGGTCGCCCTGGCGAACCGCCGCTCGAGCACGGCACCTTCTCGGCCGAGTACTTTGGCGCCGCGGCCGCAGCTTCGTGGGGCCTCGCCGCGATTTACGGCCGCGAAAATGCCGGCGGCGGTCAGCATGTCGACGTTTCCTGCGCCGAAGCCATCGCCGCCGCCTTCGTCGGCGGTCAGAATATCGGCGCCTACGCCCAGGACGGCAAGTTCGACAAGCGAACCGGCGTCGGTATGTCGCTCGGCGCTCCCGCCACCATCCTGCCGTGCAAGGACGGTCACGTCTGGATCCTTTGCCTCGAAACGGCGCAGTGGAACGGACTCGCAAAAACGATGGGCGATCCGGAGTGGATGCAGCTCGACATCTTCCAGGACATGTTCAGCCGCGCCCAGAACGCCGACGCCATGTACCCACTGATCGAACAGTGGACGATGGAGCACGGCAAAATGGAGATCATGGAGCGTTGCCAAGCCAACGGCGTTCCGGTTTCCGCGGTGTTCACGGTCGGCGAAGCCGCCGAGCACGAACACCTACAGTCGCGCGGCTATATCGTCGAGCAGGAGCACCCGGTCGCCGGACCGATCCGCAACCTCGGCGCGCCCTTCAAAATGCCCGCCTGCCCTGGCGGGCCGCAAACCCCGGCTCCGCTGCTGGGTCAACATAACGATGAAGTCTACGCCGAGCTCGGCAAGAGCGCCGAAGAGATCACCCAACTAAGACAGTCGGGAGCGATCGGGTAGTATTTTCACCACAGAGGCACGGAGAAACGGAGATCCCTGCGCAATAGGCAACCTCTGGCCATCTGTTGCGCTGGACTACATCGACTTAAGAACCAACATCGCGAGCAAGCGATACGACACAACACGACACCGAGATCTCTGTTTCTCCGTGCCTCTGTGGTGAAAAAAGGAAATTGAAGTGGCAAAGAATCTTCCGCTCAAAGGTATCCGCGTCGCGAACTTCGGCTGGGTCTGGGCCGGCCCGGTGACGGGTCAGACGCTCGCCTTTCTCGGCGCCGAAGTCTTCAAGATCGAGTCGAAGACGCGAATCGACCTGACCCGCACCCTGCCGCCCTTCGGCGAAGGCGTCCCCGGCCCCGACCGCTCGCTTTCCAACCACGCCTGTTGGGCCGGCAACGGCAGCGTCACACTCAACCTGAAGAAGCCCGAAGCACAAGAGATCGCGCGTGACCTGGTCGCGAAGTGCGATGTCGTGGTCGAGAACTTCGGTCCCGGCGTGATGGAGCAGCTGGGATGCGGCTACGACGTTCTCAAAGCCGTCAAACCGGGCATCGTCATGTTCTCGATGCCGGCTGCCGGCCTCGACGGGCCGCTCAAGGGCGTCCGCACGTACGGACTCAGCCTCACCAGCCTCACCGGCCTGGACAGTCTCACCGGATACGCCGGCGGTCCGCCGATCCCCGTCGAGAACGCCTACTCCGACCCCTACAACGGCATCCTAGGAGCCTTTCCGGTCATCGCCGCTCTGCGCCACCGCGATCGCACCGGCCAGGGCCAACATATCGACTACTCGCAGCAGGAAGCGGTCATGCACATGGTCGGGCCGGCGTTCATGGACTTCGCGATGAACGGCCGCAATGCGCAACCCAAGGGCAACCGGCATCCGCTCGGTGTCGCCGCACCGCACGGCGTCTTCCCGTGCAGTGACGACGATCGCTGGGTCAGCATCGCCGTCATCACCGAAGACGAATGGAAGCGGCTGAAGGCCGCGATGTCGGACCCGGAGTGGGCGAACGACCCGAGGTTCGAGAGTGCCGCCGACCGCGTCGCAAACATCGACGATCTCCATGCCAAACTGGCGGAGTGGACCGCGCAGTACGATGACCGCGATCTCGCGCAGCGGCTCCAGTCGGCCGGCGTCGCCGCAGCGCCGGTCTTCAACGTCGGCGACTTGCTCAACGACCCGCACTACCGAGCGCGTGGAACGTACGTCGAGGTCACCCACCCCCTCGGCTTCAAGGAAACGATCTACGGCGCCTACGTGAAGACCAGCCGCACCGAGGCGGCGGTCGAGCCGGGGCCGGCGATTGGTCAAGACAACGACCGCGTCTTCAAGGAGATCTTGGGGATTCCCGACGATCGCTACACGCAACTCGTCGAGGACGAAGTCATCTACTGAGCGCGCGAACGGCGGTCGAGCGTACGCTGCTGCGCGTCGAGGAACGCCCGCGGCGCTTCGAATCGCTCCGGCCATTCGTATCCGTCGGCAGATTTCAGGATGCCAACGGCTACGATCGACGATATCTCGATCGGCCCGTACACATGGGGGAAGCGAGTCGCCAAATCGAGATGCGCCCTGCCGCCGCCCGGAATCGGCGCGGGACTCTCGTAAACGACGTTGTCAGAGACCGCTGCTGGGTCGATCTCCAGCAGCAGCAGCGGTTCTTCGACGTTCCGGAAGTAGTCGTTCGCCACCGACAACACCACCGGCCGATCGGCGCAGTGTACGAACCCCTCGCGCGCCAGACTGGTCGATCGGTAGAAGCCGCCGCGCGACTGCTTGCGAAATTCGGACTCCGAGACGATGTGGTAGATCACGTCGTCGCTCCGAGCACGAACGCTACCCATCGGCTCATCGAAAGAACCGCTCCGCGGCAAGGTCGAGTGGCGGGCGCGGCGCGAAAGCTCGCCCCACTCGCCGCTCACTTGAGCTTGCTGATCTCCGGGTAGTCGAAGTCGGCAGGGAAGTCCGAGAAGTGCTCGGAACGGTATTGCTTGAACTTCGGCCCCTCGACGTACTTCCAGGCGTCGTCGCCGGCCTGCTTCACACCGACCTGGAAGTTCTGGCTGTCGATTTTCTTGTCGCCCGCCGACACCACCAGGCGGGTTGGAACCACGGCGTAGCTCCGCTGGTCGCCGTCGACGAACTGTGGCTCGGCGGGAAACTCGAACACCTCGATCTTCAGAGAGTAATTCTTCAAGCGTCCCATCGCTTCGGACAGGGTCTTCCTCGCCTCGACCTTTCCACCGAGCGCATCGATGACGACGGGGTGGGACAGGCGCAGAACGGTATCGACCTCGCCGTCGTAGGTCGCGTTGAGCAACTCGCGCACGTCGGACTGCACCTGTTGTTCGCGAGAATCCGCAAACCCGGGAGCGGCCAGCAAACCGGCGAAGAGACAGGCAAGGAGTCTCGCCCTCATGCAGGGACCCACAGACCGTGGAAGCCGTATGGAACACGGCGCGGCATACGAATCTCGGCGACCGGTCCGGCGCCGACGTCCATCGCATCGAGGATGACGAAGTCGGTCGAATTGCGCGCGTGATTGTAGACAAAGGTCATCAGCCAACCTTCCCCCTCGCCGGCAGCTTCGCTGTCGGGCACGAAAAAAGCTTCGCCGGGATGATCGTTCGGCCCCGGCGTCCAGATGTCCACCGCTCCGCTGCTCTGGTCCCGCATCGCAATCCCGGCGAAGTCGATGGTGTCCGGATGGTCGCGGGTCGTGGTGAGCCAGCCGTAACGATTCCGACGACCGGTAAAACGCCGATCATGGAAGGGAAACTCCCACGCCGTGTCGTCCAGAGTCTGATCGGTGAAGGTGAGCTGCTCGCCGGCGGTGCCGACTCGCCAACGGGTCAGGAAGGGGTTGATATCCCCCAAGTCCTCGCCGTCCATCATCCGATCGTAACGCATCACGTCGATGACCACGTCGTCGCCCTCGCGGAACGCATTGAGCTCGTGAAAAACGTAGCACGGGTCGATCTCGACCCAACGCATGTCCGATGCCGAGCCGCCGAGGGGCATGATGCCGATGCGTGCTCCGAAGCTTTCGTCCCAGCCAAAAGGCCAACCGGTCTCCTCGAACGACGCCGCACCGAACACCACCGGCAGCTCCCAGAACACGACGTCGCGATCGGTGATCGCAAATGAGTGCATCATGGTCGGACCGCGAGCGTCGATCACCTCGGTGTGGATCATCGCTCCGGTCTCGTCGAGGACGTGGTAGGTCACGTAGGGCGGGCCGAAAAAGTAGCCGAAGAAGTGCAGGTAGCCGGTCGCGGGGTCGATCTTCGGATGGGCCGTGAAGGAGGTCTGGAGTCCTCCGTCGAAGTCTTCGACGCCGATCGTCGACAAGTCGGTCGGGTCGACCGAGTACGGAAAGCCCACCTCGCCCGACGTCAGAATCCTCCCGGAATGGTAGGTCGGACTGACATTACTCTGGTTGTTGCCACCGATCGGCGCGCCGGCCTCGATTGAGTTCAACCCATTTTCGTAGAGCGGCGTTCGAATGTACCGGTTGCGATACCACAGCGCC
>JANQHZ010001125.1 GCA_028282445.1 Candidatus Binatia bacterium
GGCGCCGCGCTCGCGCAGCGCCCGGTACCCGGCATTCTCGGGCTCGCGACACAGGACGATGGTCGGAGCGAATCCGTCCTTGTAGAGGTCGACCGCCTCGAGGATGCGGTCCGGCACCGACCCGGAGAGCACGACGATCGCGTCGGTCTTGCGAGGTTGCTGCTCGGCCACCAGAAAATCGCCCGCCGCGGCCAGCAGCGGCCCCGCCAGCAACCAGGCGAACGCCAACACCACGAAGGCGACGAGGATCTTTGCCAACCACCGCATCCCCGCAACCTGGGACTTTTGGCTGCGGATGACAACTCGAAGCCACGACGGCCCCTCACAAGCCGCTTGCACCTCACGGACTGTGCGCTCACAATGTCGGTATGAAGATCAAAGCGACAGCGGCCGGCATTGCGATTGCCGGAACCCTTGCCCTGGGGACAGCGATGGTTATCGAACCGTCCCCCGCGCGAGCCGAATCCGTCGCTGGTGACGTCGAGGTAGCGACCAACAGCTACCGCGTCGGCGTCACCGGCATGACTTGACCCTCCGGGTGCGCCCAAAGAGTCCGTGCGGCTCTGACGAACATCCCAGGAGTTGAGGACGTCGAGGTCGACTTCGAAGCCAAGACCGCCGACGTGAAAGCGGCAGCCGGATTCGACCGCTCGGTTTGCGAGGCGGCGTTGAAGAAAGCCGGGTACGGCGTCGGCTCGTTCGAGAAGATCGCCCAGAAGTGAACCGGGGCGAACGGCGCCACGCGCCGGCCACTGCTCGAAACCGCGAACCGATCCTCGAGGTGCTGCGCCGCATTCTGCCGGCGTCGGGCACGGTGTTGGAGCTCGCCTCGGGGACGGGCGAGCACGCACTCTTCATGGCGCGCCATCTGGGTCACTTGCAGTGGCAGCCGTCGGACCCCGACCCCAGCGCCCGCGAGAGCATCGAAGCCTGGCGGCATAGCGAGCCGCTCGACAACCTTCTCCCGCCGATCGCGATCGACGCCGCCTCGGACGATTGGGGAATCGCTTCGGCCGCGGCGATGGTTTGCATCAACATGATTCACATCAGTCCGTGGGCGGCCACCGAGGGATTGATGCGAGGAGCCGAGCGCCTTCTGTCGCCGAGCGCGCCGCTCTACCTCTACGGCCCGTACTTCATCGACGGGCGGCCACGAGCACCGAGCAACGAGGCGTTTGGCGACAGCTTGCGGGCGCGCGACCCGAGCTGGGGAGTACGCGACCTCAGCGATGTAGAGAACGTCGCGCAGGGCCGGGGATTCGTGCTCGAGGAAGTCGTCGACATGCCGGCCAACAACTTTTCGGTGATCTTCCGCCGGCGCTCAGCAGTCCCTTGAGTACTTGGATTCGCAGGATGCCCCCCTTTGAAAAAGGGGGGTTCGGGGGGATTTTGAGATAGCTCCCTTCCGACAAATCCCCCTCAGTCCCCCCTTTTCAAAGGGGGAGGTCGTTCGCGCAGGCATTTGAAACGGCGCTTCGCACCCCTTTGCCCCAGGTCCTGGATTGCGGCATCCTCAGAGTATGACCAAACGCGTCGCGACGCTCTGCGCGATCCTGGCTCTGGTCGCCGGGTGCTCCAGCAAGACCCCGCAAACGGCCGAGGAGTACTACGACACCGCCAACAGCCACTGGCGGGATGGCGCCTATCCGCTGGCTATCGAGCATTACCGCGAGCTGCTCGACCAGCATCCCTTCAGCGAGCTGGCGCCAGAGGCGGAGTTCCGCATCGCCCACGCGCACTTCCAGAACCGCTCGTGCCCCGCCGCGATTGCCGGCTTCTCCGATTTTCAGCGACGGCACCCTACCAGCCCGCTGCTGCCGCTCGTCGGCTACTTG
>JANQHZ010001164.1 GCA_028282445.1 Candidatus Binatia bacterium
CGACGCGTGCGATCCGGCGTAGGCCCCTCGGACGCGGATTGGGCGGTGTATCGCCGCCAGACGGCTCACTACCAGGCGTTCGGTGCCGACGAAGCGAGCCACCGAGTCCCGGTCGACGCTACACAACCCCTCGACGCGATCGTCGCCCGGGTAGAAAGCGCGGTGCGGCAGGCCGTGGTCAGTGGCGGGCACGCACACGAGGCGGCGGATCGCGGATGAGCTCCCCACCGGCCCGCGCGGATCTCCCGTGGGGTTACTCGCTCGGACCGGAGATCGGAAGAAGCCGGTCAATCGCCGCGTCGTTGGCGACGAACGAGGTCGTGCGCTCTTCGGAGAGGGGCATGCCGTCGATCTCGTAGCGCGTCCCGTGCGCGATCAGGAATCCGTCCGCGAAACGGAAGTCGAAGTAGTGCTGTGTAAGACGCGCCTTTCCGAACGGGGGAATCTCGATCGGTCCTCTCGCCTCGCGAAGTCGTGCGTGCCTGTCGAAGGTCAGCCGGTAGCGACTGTCGTCGTCGGTCAGAGTCACGAGTACGACGATTTCGCCCCCTGCCGAGGTGGGCAGGCTTCGGAATCGCGCAGGGATCGAAGCCTCGCAAAGCGAGTCGAGATAGGTGACGGCGTGCCAGCGGGCGTGGGAGCGAAGCGGGGCCTTGCCGCTGGTATCGGAGCCGACGATGATGGGACCGACCGCGGCGCGCATCGTCGAGCCGTCCCAGCTATAGTGATTCGGTTCGCCGGTGGTGAACACGGTCCAGAGGTAGGTTTGAGGAGCTCGGAAGACATACTCGAAGTGCCAGGTCCCGGGAAAACCAAAGTTGACCCGCATTTCGGTGCCCCGGCGGAGGTTGAAGATCGGACCCCCACGCACGGCGATCGCGCGCTGGACGATGACCGGGCATTGCGCCTGCGTTTCGGCGGGTCGCGGGGCGATGACCGCGCAAGCGCCGAGAGTTGCGACCAACCACACCACCAGCGCCGCTCGGACGCGCGCATGCAGGGGGCGGCCGGCCCGTCGTCGATGGCGCTTGCGTGGTTGGTATTCGCGCTCGCTTTGGTGGGTTGTGGGCCGACGCGGCCACAGCCGGTAAGCGAGCGTCCCCCGATCGAGGTCGGGGCTTTCGGGCCGGCCTCGGCGGCGGTCGAGCAGCCTTTCGTGCTGCAGAACGGTTGGATTCGGGGCTCGATCACGATTCCCGCAGGCGTCGATAGAGGCTCGCCTCGTCCCGCCGTGATCAACCCCGTGGTCGATCCCGCCGCCCTGCTCGAACGCGGCATCGTCGTGGTTCGCTACCGACCTCATTGGGGAGCCCTACCACGTCCACCTCGCTCGGCGGCGCGCGCAGAACCGGGGTCGGCCGGCGAGAAGGACTCTGCCGAGAAGCCGGTCGGAGTTTGGCTGTTTGCGTCGCCGAGTCCGCGTGTCATCGGCCAAGCGTATTTCCGACTGATCTGGGCGTCGGGCGCCGCTGCCGCTACGGTCGTCAGGCATCTGGCTACTGTCGAAGTGATCGATGCGGAGCGGATCGGAATGGCGGGGATTTCTACCAACGGCTTCAAGGTCTACTCGGCATTGTTCGCGGGTACTCCACTGCGTGCCGCGGTCATCGTCGGTGCGTGCGGCGACTATCACTCATTTCTGCAGGACTCTCCAGTTGCCCTCGCCGGCGGCGAGCTCGATCTCGAGCCCGACTACGAGGGTTGGCTGGTGGAGCGTGAACCGGTTAGCCGTCCGGAGTCTCTAATCGGGACGGCTCTGTTGCTGGTCAACGGCGGCAAGGACCATGTCATTCCGACCGACTGCGTCGAGCGAAGCTCGGCGGTGCTTCGTCCCGCTTACGAGGCCGCCGGCGCAACCGAGAAGTTTCGCCAAGTGTGGATGCCCGACGCCACTCATAACGAGCTGGTGGGGGAGGGAACTGAGGATATTCTTTCCTGGTGGGAACGCTGGTTGCGCTGATGCCGGCCTTCGCATCGCCGAGAAAGCCGTGATGTCGATTCAGTTCCAGGGGGAATCCGCCGCGAAAACGTATCGGAGACCGAGCGCTCGCTCCTCGGCGCCGTTCTTGCTTTAGATCTCAATCGGACCATTGGAAGGAAGACCGCATGCTCGTTGAAGATTGGATGTCCAGAAAGCCGCAGACCGCCCGACGATCGACGCCGATCGCCGAGGCGCAACGGATGCTCTCCAAAGGCCGAATTCGCCAGTTGTTGGTGACGAATCGCGGGCGCTTGCTCGGCATCGTCACCGATCGAGATCTGCGTGCGGCTCCGGATGAGGCCGAGCGTGTCGAGGACGTGATGAGCTTCGATCCGCAGACGATCGACCTCGAGGCGTCGGTCGACGACGCGGCGCATCTGCTGCGCACGTGGAAGATCAACGCGCTGCCGGTGATGAAGGGCGCAAAGCTCGTGGGCATCATCACGACGACCGATGTCCTGGACGCGTTCGTTGCTTTCTCCGGGGTTGCGGAGCCGTCCTATCGCGTGGTGATCGACCCCGCCAGGCGGGCGACGGTCGATTCGATCGAAGACGTCATCGCCGGAACTCATACGGAAGTTCGTTGGATTCGCGAGCGCCGAAGGAACCGGGCTCGTGAGGTACAAGCCAGGGTGGTGACGCGGGACATCGACGCGGTCGTGACCGCACTCGAAGCGGCCGGGCACAACGTGAACTGCACCGTTACCTCGCCCGGGCAGACTGGCTGAGGGACGGTCGCGCCAGCTGCCGCGGCTGCAGCCGTGGTCGGCCGCGCCGGCTTGCGCG
>JANQHZ010000098.1 GCA_028282445.1 Candidatus Binatia bacterium
TCCGGCGCGCATCGGGATCGGCTGCAGCAGGTCGACGAGCTCCGCTTGTCTTTCACGGTATGAAAATGGGGAGAAGGCCGGGCGTATTCCGTCGTCGAAAGTGTGGCTTCCCGGAATACCGTGCAGGCAACCCGTCTCCGTCCCCACGTCCATCAGGGGGCACCAGAAGGTCAGCGAAGGGAAGGACTCTTCGTCGACCAGGGTTGGGTCCTGGTGGATCGGAAAGTCGGTCTCAGCGGTGGCTGCTTTGGCCATGAATCCGGAAAAGACCATGTCGAATTCCGGCAACAGCTCCCGCAACCGCGGCAGAAGGACCGATCGGATGGCGGTGTCGGTGGCGGCGCGGATCTCCAGCGACTGCCACCAGGATGCGTAGACCGGCGTGTCGGGTGAGCCGGCGACCTCCGTGAAGGCCCGCTCGACCTGGTCGATCTCGTCCGCGTCGAGAAGATCGACGACGACCCATCCGGTGCGCGCCAGGCGTTGACGCGCCTCTGCGTCCGGCAAGGGTGCCACGGGGCGTCGCGAAGCGTTCCCGCCGTAGCCCTCGCGTGCCCCACTCGTATCGCCTCGAGAAGTCGACATTGTGCACGTCCAGGTGCGGCGAGCCTACTGTGTGCCCCGATCCCGAACAAGAGAACAACCGCGTCGGAGTTGACTTCACCGGCGCGTCGCCGTGTTTTTGGCGATTCATGTTACGACGCGAGCGAGCAGGGGAGGTTTTCGATGCTGGCCGGGTACTCGTGATGCTGTTCGTCGCCGCGTGCCTCGCGTCGTGTCGAAGCGACGGGCACGACCAGCCGCGGCCGTTGGTTGCTGTTCGGTCGTCTACGCCGCAGCCTGTGTCCGCGCCGACTCCGAACCCATTCGAGCGAATCTACGAGCTGCGCCTGTGGGGGCAGAGTGCCGAAGGTGAGCCGTTGAGTGGTGCCGGGTCCACCTCCGAGTTCACCGTCGGGTATCGAGCGTTCCTGGAGGAGTTCCTCGAGAGACACGAGATTCTCAGCGTCGTCGACGCCGGTTCCGGCGACTGGGAGTTCTCCAAGCTGATCGACTGGGGCTCCGCCACGTGCCTCGGAATCGATATCTCGCGAGGGATGATCGATCGGACGCAACGTCTCTACGGCAGCGATCGTGTACGCTTCGAGTTGGGCGATCTCCGGCGCACCCTTCCAGCGGCGGACCTGCTCATCTGCAAAGACGTCCTGCAGCATCTCTCCAACGACGAGGTGCACGCCTTCCTAAGGGAGAATCTCCGATCCGGGCGCTACTCGTGGGCACTGATCAGCAACGATCGAAGCGATTCGGGTCCGATCAATCGGGACATCTGAATCGCCATAGAAGTATTGCAGTTGGCAGTATGCGTATAGTAAGCTGTAATTTCCGGCTGGGGGAACCGAGCCTCGAAGACGTGAGTGACCGGTCCCGGTTGCTCCCTCTGATCGGCGTGCGTGAGCCGCAGGAGATAAAATGACGGGCGAGCATCAGCCTTCGCGAGAGAGCGGTTCGATCGAACACTATGACGCGGTGATCATCGGGGCGGGTGTCAGCGGCATGTACGCGTTGCACCATCTGCGCGAAATGGGTTTGTCGGTGCGGGTGTACGACGGCGCCAGCGATGTCGGCGGCACCTGGTGGTACAACCGCTACCCCGGTGCACGGGTCGACGGCCCCGGCAGTCCCTTCTACTGCTACACCTTTTCCGAGGAGCTCATGCAGGAGTGGGACTGGGAAGAGACACAGTCCGAGCAGTCCGCGGTCCTGGCCTATCTCGAACATGTCGCCGACAGGTTCGACCTCCGACGGGACATACAGTTCGAGACCTGGGTGCAAGACGCGCGCTACGACGAAGCGGCCCAGCGCTGGGTGATCGAGACCAATACCGGCGTTCGTGCCTCCGCTCAGTACCTGATCTGTGCGGTGGGTGCCCTGTCGACGGCGAACATACCGGACATTCCTGGAATCCGTGGCTTCGCGGGCGAGACCTACCACACCGGCCGCTGGCCCCACGAGCCCGTCACCTTCGAAGGCAAGCGTGTTGCGGTCATCGGGACGGGCTCCTCCGGGATTCAGTCGATTCCCGAGATCGCCAAAGATGCGGCGCACGTCACGGTTCTGCAGCGCACGCCGCAGTTTGCGTTCCCGGCCGGGAACCGTCCCATTTCGTCGGAGGATATGGAGAACGCGCGGGCGAATTGGGACGATTTCCTCGCCAAGATGTACGCGAGCAACGGAGGCTTTCCCGCCGATCCGAATCCGGATCGCTCCGCCCTCGAGGATACCCCTCAGCAGCGGCAGGCGCTCTATGAAGAGTTGTGGCAGCGAGGCGGCTTCGGATTCTTCCTCAAACTGTACAACGACATCGCGATCAGCGAGGAGGCGAACGCAACCCTCGCCGACTTCGTGCGCGGCAAGATCCGCGCGATCGTGCGCGATCCCGAGACCGCCGACAAGTTAATGCCGGACCATTTCGTGATCACCAAGCGTCCGATCCTGGAAGACGGTTACTTCGAGTGTTTCAACCGTGACAACGTCAGCCTGGTCGATCTGCGCGAGGACCCCATCGAGCGCTTTACGCGGGACAGCGTGATCACTCGCTCGGGTGAGCATCCGATCGACGTGCTGGTGCTGGCGACCGGCTACGATGCGATCAGCGGATCGATGCTGCGGCTCAACCCGAAGGGGCGCGGCGGCAAGAGTCTGAAGGAGAGGTGGCAAGACCGATTTCACAACTATCTCGGTCTCACCGTGGCCGGCTTCCCGAACCTGTTCATGATCCACGGTCCGGGATCGCCCGGCGTTTTCTACAACATGCCGCTCGGCGCCGAGCGCCAATTGGATTGGATCGGCAACCTCATGCGCCATCTCGACGAAACGAAAAACGGCGCGGTCGAGCCGACCACCGACAGCGAGACGGCCTGGGGCGACGAGGTCAGCGCCATCGCCGACGCCACGCTCTTTCCCCGCACCGACTCGTGGTGGACCGGCGCCAACATCGAAGGCAAGCCGCGCTATTTCTCCGCATACCTCGCCGGGTCGATCTACTACGCGCGACTCGACGAAGTGGCGACCAAGAACTACGAGGGCTTTACCTTCGAGCCGACCCACCAAGTCGAAGACGTCGCGGCGTCATGAGCGTCTGCCGCGAGTGGAGCCTTCGAGCGAAGCGGTCGCAGGAAGCACTCGACCGAATTTCTCCCTGACACGAGCTAGCCCAGGTCTGGAATCGAATCCGCAGACGAACGCTGGGAGCCTTGCCTGTCAGCGTCCATCTGCGGTTCCAGGTTTTGTACCCTCTCGGCTAGTGGTTCGCCGGCCGATTCGTTGCGAACGCCCCTTTTCGCTCCCCTGATGGTCAGGCGGAGGCTTTCTCCTGGTCGTTGATGACGTGCACATCATGTTGCGGGAACGGAATGCTGCAGCCCGCTGCCTCGAGCTCTTCCTTTAGGCGTCGAGTCAGATCGAAGCGCAGGGGCCAGTAGTCGTCCTTCGAGCACCACGGACGCACGACCAGGTTGACCGAAGAATCGCCGAGCTCGCTGACGGCGATGACCGGTTCCGGATCCTTGAGAACCCGGTCGTCCGCTGCGATGACCTGTTCGATCGTCTCGATCGCCTTGCCGATGTCGTCGTCGTACGCGATACCGACGACCAGGTCATTGCGGCGCGTCGGGTTGGCGGCGAAGTTGCGAATCGTCTGACCGTAGACATCCGAGTTGGGTACGATGATCTGAACGTTGTCGGGGGTGTTCAGTCGACAGGTGAAAATTCCGATCTCGGCTACGGTACCGGCGGTACCGGCGACGTCGACATAGTCGCCGAGCTTGAAGGGGCGGAAGGTCAGAAGCATGACCCCGGAGGCGAAGTTGGAGAGTGTGCCTTGTAGTGCCAGGCCGACGGCGAGACCGGCGGCGCCGAGTACGGCGATGAGCGAAGTGGTCTCGACTCCGAAGAGATTGAGGACGGCGATCACGACGACCGCGATGGCCAGATAGTAGACCATCGAAGAGATGAACGGCACTAATGTGGGATCCGTTTCGGCGCGCTCGAGGCCGGCGGTGACTCCCTTGCGGATACGTCCCGCGATCCATCGACCGATGATGAAGACGGCAATCGCGCCGAGGACGCGCAGCCCCCAGGTCGAAACGGCGGCGACAAGCATGTCGCTCGCGTCTTGCAGTGATACTTCGGCGATCTTCAGGGCGTCGGTGGCCTGCTGGTCCATGGTGTCCTCCCTCTGGGGTCTTCGAATTCGTACGGGGAAGCACGTTTATATCCGATCGGGAGCGTTTGAGAAGTACCGCGAAGCGCGGGGCATTCCCCGCGAACCAGCGAGCCGCGAAGACGCTGCGATCGAGCTACGCCAGGTGCAGCCCGCAGTCGACACAGCATCCGTCGACCAGCGGCGCCGCGGTTCCGCAGGCGGGACACGGCGGCTCGCCATCTGGCTCAGC
>JANQHZ010001169.1 GCA_028282445.1 Candidatus Binatia bacterium
CGAAACGCGGTGAGGAGAGGCGCATGACCGCAAGACTGATTCCTAGCATGGCCGCCATTGCGGCCGCATGTTGGCTTTCGAGCGCCCGTGCCGGGGAGCTGTCTTGCGAAGCGAGCAATCTCTGCGCGAACCAGCGCTGCATCGACGGCGTATGCGAGACTCTCTCCACGGTGTTTTGCCCGGACGACGGCGATCCGTGCACGATCGAGTTCTGCGACCCGTCGAGCGGCGAGTGTAGCTCGGTGCCGAAGCCTTGTTTCGACGACAACCCCTGCACCACCGATACCTGCAATTCCGCAACCGGGGATTGTGTTTTCACCATCGACGACGGGAATTCGTGCGACCTCTCCAACCCATGTGCGTCGTCGGTCTGTTCCGGCGGGACCTGTGTCCCGGGGACGCCCGTGAGCAGCGGCACCGCCTGCACGCCCGACTTCCCCTGCCTGAGCGGCGAGTGCAACGGCATGGGATTCTGCGTTCCTCAGAGACCGATCAACGAGCTCCAAGACTGCGGAACCGGTCCGTGCATGCGCTGCGAAAGCGGGATTTGCTCGAGGTTCACCGGCAGCTGCAACGACGACAATCTGTGCACGACAGGTGACACCTGCGACGGCGAAGCGTGCGTCGGCACCCCCGTCAGCTGCGCTCCGGACGACGACCTCTGCACGACCGAGGAGTGCAATCCCTTCGACGGACAATGCGAGAGCTACCCGACCGTCTGCCCACCGGACGGCCAATGCAGCACGGCATCGTGCGACCCCACCATCGGTTGCCAGACGGCGCCGGCGGAAGACGGCAGCGAATGCACCGACTTCAACCCGTGTACCAACGACGAATGCGTCGCGGGCGAGTGCATCAGCACCGGATTTACGACCACGGCCTCGATGGCCCCCGCGATGTCCAGAAGGCTGATGACCCTGCTGTCGCTGGCCCTCGCCGCAGTCGCCGTAGCAGGCATCGTGCGCCGGAGTCGCGGCTGACTCGATTGCAGCAGCCCACTAGTATCCCGAGTCTCGCGCTGGGCACCGGCGGCTTCAATACCGTAGTAGACGACGGTCGTCGCATCACCCCGCATCGGTCGAGGTAACCCAAGGCCCGGGATGGCCCGCAAACCCCCGCGACGGTTCCGCTGCCCGACGCTACTCCCGGGCGGCCTATTCAGGCCCTGAGATTCACCATAGACTCGTCGCATGCCCTTCACCTTCGACAACACCTACGCTGGCCTTCCAACAGAATTCTACGCGCGGGTCGAGCCGACGCCGGTCGCCGAGCCGCAACTGATCGCGCTCAACCGCGAGCTGGCGGAGTTGCTGGGTCTCGACCCCGCTCAACTCGATCCCGCCGATGCAGCGAAGTGGTTTTCCGGAAACGCGTTGCCTTCGGGTTCTGAGCCGATCGCGATGGCCTATTCGGGACATCAGTTCGGTGGCTTCTCGCCGATGCTCGGTGACGGTCGCGCGATCCTCCTCGGCGAGGTCGTCGGCCGCGACGGCATCCGCCGCGATATCCATTTAAAGGGCTCCGGCCCCACCCCCTTCTCGCGGCGCGGCGACGGCCGCTCGGCGCTCGGCCCGGTGATCCGCGAGTACCTGGTCTCGGAGGCGATGCACGCCCTCGGCGTACCGACGACGCGCGCCTTGGCGGCCGTATGGACGGGAGAAGCCGTGTACCGCGAAGCGCGCGAGCCAGGCGGCATTCTGGTCCGGATCGCCCGCTCGCACATCCGTGTCGGTACCTTCCAGTTCTTCCGCGCGCGCAACGACCTCGACAACCTCCAACGCTTGTTCGACTACGCCGTGCGGCGCCTCTATCCGGAGACGGCCGATGCGGAGAATCCGGTGCTCGCGTTCTACGCCGAGGTCATCGCCCGACAAGCGGAGCTGGTCGCGACCTGGATGAGTCTGGGGTTCATTCACGGCGTGATGAACACCGACAACACGAGCATTTCGGGGGAGACGCTGGACTACGGGCCGTGCGCCTTTCTCGACTACTACGACCCGGCCAAGAAATTCAGCTCGATCGATCACGGCGGCCGCTACGCCTACAACAACCAACCGGGAATCGCCCAGTGGAATCTTGCTCGACTCGCCGACACCCTCCTCCCCCTGCTGGGCGACGACGAGCAACGGGCCGTCGGCGAAGTGAAGCCGCTCCTCGACCGTTACCCGGACCTTTTCCAATCCGCCTTGCTCGAGAAGTTCTCCGCCAAGATCGGTATCGCCTCCGGCGACGACGCATCATGGTCGCTGATCGAATCGCTGCTCGGCACGATGCACCGCAATCGCGCCGATTTCACGCGCAGCTTTCGCCTTCTCGCCGACGCGCTGGACGGCGACGACAGCATGCTCCGAAACGAGATCACCGAAACGCCCGCGCTCGACGCCTGGCTGCGAGACTGGCGCGCCGATCTGGCCCGCCGCGGCATCGCGAACGAGGCCGCCGCCGCGCTGATGCGCTCGGTCAATCCGGCGACCATCCCGCGCAACCACCGCATCGAAGAGGCCATCGTCGCCGGCAACCAGGGCGACTTCGGACCGTTCGAACGCCTCCATCAAGCGTTGCGCGACCCCTACCTGGAGCGACCGGAAGACGGTATCTACCGACTGGCGCCGCGGCCGGAGGAAGAGGTCCAGGCGACCTTCTGCGGGACCTAGCCCGCACTATTCATGGATATTGAGCCGGCGCCGCTGAAAACCCTTGCGGCACATGCTCCGAACGCTTCTTTTCGAGGTTGCCCATTATCGACACTGTGTAATCTGGCGATCGAAGACCGACGCACAATGGTTCCTTCAGGCATGCAATTCCGCGGGCGCTTTCCTCAGCAATGAATTATCCGGGCTAGGAGTCTGCGCGGCAGAGCGCCGACACGCCGTTTGTTGAGAAGACTCGCACCGCGGCGCGCTCAGATTCTCGGTCCGATGCCACCGGTCGGGCTGC
>JANQHZ010000024.1 GCA_028282445.1 Candidatus Binatia bacterium
ACCTACGGGATCGGCCTCAAGCTGTGGTCGGAGGCGCCGATTCTCGGGATCGGGTTGGGCAACTGGTCGTACCGTCGCTTCCTCGTCGACCCGTTGCGCTCCGCGGCGGCACCGCACAACGCCTACATGAAAGCTCTCGCCGAGGGCGGGGTGGTGACGCTGCTCCTCTACCTGGGATTGTTCTACATCACGCTGCGTCAGCTGAACGCGATTATCGCCCATCCTGGAGCGATGGCCTGGGCGCGGTCCGACGGGGTCGAGTGGTTGGTCCACGCGGCTCGTATCGGTCTGCTCACGTTCATGGTGTTTTCTCTCTTTGCAGATCTGTTCGACCTGATTTTCTTCTACTTCCTGGTCGGCATTGCCGGCTCCCTGATCCGCCGCTACTTCTCCGGCGAAGCGCCCCTCGCGGAGGCCGCTTGAGCGATCCTGCTCGTCCGGAACGCTCGGCGACGACGACGGAACCCTTCGCGGAGTTCTTGTCGCGGACCGGCAATCGGGTGCTCAACGTCGGTGGCGTCGACTGGTACGAGGGCGGTCGCGGATTTCTATTGAGCCTGCCGTCGCATCGAACGCTGACGCCGTCGCGCGAGACGCTCGACGAGTTGTTCTCCGCCGGGCGCATTTACGGCGTTCGCTTTCCGGCACCGCTCGAAGGGCCTGGCAAGGACAGCTATCAGATCGTCTGCGACGATCGCGATTTCGGGATGGACAAGCTCAGCGGCAACGTTCGCAGCAAAGTGCGCCGAGGGCTCAAGCGTTGCGAGGTCCGGCAGGTGACATTTGCCGAGCTCGCCGAGCAGGGCGTGGAGGCCGATCGCGAGACGATGGCGCGTCAGGGGCGGGACCCCAAGCTCGTCGGCGACGCTTGGGACGACTACTGGCGGGCCGCCGCCGACACCGAGGGCATGGAAGGTTGGGCGGCGTTTGTAGGTGGCGAGCTCGCGTCGTTTCTGGTCACCGTGCGCTTTAGTGACGGCCCTGTCGAGTTCCTGCTGGCGCGGTCGCGCTCTCAGCATCTCGGCGCCTATCCGAATAACGCGTTGATCTATACGTGCGCGGAAGAGATGCTGTGCCGTAGGGCGGTGCCCAAGATCACTTTCGGACTCGAGTCGCTCGAGCCGGTCGGTCCACTGGACCAATTCAAGTTCAGCATGGGATTTCGTACGCAAGAAGTTCGGCAGAGGGTGGTCTTTCATCCTCTACTGCGCAGGATTCTCGGTGTCCGTGCAGTTCGCAGCATGGTGTACCGATGGGGGACGGAGCGTGGACCCGAAGGGGGGTTCTGGCGGAAAGCTACCGGACTACTCCGGTTCGCAGAGGAGGGCGGCGATCTCGCAGTCGTTTGAGGTCGATCGCGTTGGGGATGTCGCAAAAGAACGAACAATCAGTCGAGTTCGAGCCGATTCCGTTTTATCGCCCGGACGTAACCGAGGCGGAGATTTCCGAAGTCGTCGAGACTTTGCGGTCGGGATGGCTCACCATGGGCCCGAAGACGCGTCAATTCGAGGAGGCTTTCGCCGAGCGGGTCGGCGCCGACAACGCCATTGCGGTCAGCTCGGCCACGGCCGGTTTGCACCTCAGTCTCGACGCAATGAACCTCGAGCCCGGAGACGAGGTTCTCATTCCGACGATCACCTTCGCGTCGACCGGAGCGACCGTGATCCACGCCGGTTGTACTCCGGTGTTGGTCGATTGCGAGGTCGATACGCTCAATCTCGACGTCGAGGACGCAGCCAGAAAGTGCGGACCGCGCACCAAGGCGATCGTGCCTGTGCACCTGGCGGGTCACCCGTGTGACATGGATGCCGTACAGGCGCTGGCAACCGAGCGCGGGCTACGTGTCATGGAAGACGCAGCGCATGCGATCCCGGCTTCGTATCGCGGTCGCATGGTCGGTTCGATGAGCGATTCGACCGTGTTCAGCTTCTATGCGACCAAGAACCTCACCACCGGCGAAGGCGGCATGATCACCACCCCGGACGCCGAATTGGCGGAGCGCATGCGGATGCGCAGACTGCACGGGATGAGCCGGGACGCCTGGAAACGGTACAGCGGCGGCAGTTGGCGATACGACGTCGCCTACGCCGGCTTCAAGTACAATATGACCGACATGGCTGCATCGTTGGGCTTGGTCCAACTCGGTCGTTTGGACGATTTGCAAAGACGTCGCCGGACGATCGTCGAACGCTATTGCGCGGCGCTCGCCGACTGCGCCGAAGTGGAGTTGCCGACCAGCCGACCGGAAGTCGATCACGCCTGGCACTTGTTCGTCGTGCGCATGCGCCACGAACGGTTGAAAGTGCATCGTGATCAGGTGATCGAGGAGCTCAACGCCGCCGGGATCGGTACCAGCGTCCACTTCATTCCGCTACACGTTCACTCTTTTTATCGCGAGCACTTTGGGTACAATGAAGACAGTTTGCCGAAGGCGACGGAGCAGTGGGAGCGTATGATCTCGCTGCCGCTTTATCCCGGGCTGGAAGAACGCGAGGTCGACCGCGTCGCGGCGACGCTGAAGCAGGTGTTGGAGCGTCATCGCCGCTAGCGAGTGGAGCATGGCAAAACGAGCCGTCGACATATTGGGTGCAAGCATCGGGCTGCTGATCTTGGGGCCGGTGCTGCTCTTGATCGCGCTGATCATCAAGCTCGACAGCTCGGGTCCGGTCTTTTTCCGGCAGGAGCGCGTCGGACGGCACGGGCGCAACTTCAGGATCTTCAAGTTTCGCACGATGGTGCAGGGGGCCTACAAGATGGGCTCGCGACTGACCACCAAGCGCGACCCGAGGGTGACTCGGGTCGGCCAGATCCTCCGTTGGTTCAAGATCGACGAGATCCCTCAGCTGATCAACGTTTTGATCGGCGAGATGAGCATGATCGGGCCGCGGCCCGAGGATCCTCACTTCGTGGCCTTCTACGACCAGCGACAGCGACACGTTCTCGACGTGCGACCGGGTATGCTGGGTCCGAGTCAGATCCTCGGGCGAGACGAGCTCGAAAGCTATCCGGAAGGGCTCAAGGACACCGAGCAGTACTACATCGACCACATTCTGCCGGACAAGTTGGGCCGCGATCTCGAGTACGTCGAGACAGCGAGCTTTCTGGGCGACATGAGCTTGCTGGTGCGCGGGGTGTGGGCGACCGTGGTCGGGGCCATCAAGACCAAGTTCCTCTGGCGTCGGCGCTACCGGGTCGCTTTGTTCCTGTTGGACGCCATCTTGATCGTAACCTCCTGCTACCTGGCCTTCATGATCCGTAACGACTTCACGTTGCCGGAGCGGGCGCAGTTCTTCTTCTACCCGATGCTGATCACCCTGGTCGCTCGCCTGGCGTCGCTTGCCTCCTTCGGCGCGTATCAGGGGGTGCTGGCCTACTTCGGGTTGTGGGACATGCTGGCGTTGGTCAAGGCGATCGCGGCGAGTGCCCTGGTGGCCGGCGGGCTGACCTTTTTCATCGGCATGCAGTCGTTTCCGCGCTCGGTCTTCGTGATCGACTCGGTACTGATTCTGCTGATGCTGGCAGGGCTGCGCTATGTCTTGCGTGCGGTGTCCCGCGGCCGCACCCGGCAGAAGGGGCAACATCGCGAAAAAGCGTTGGTTGTTGGGGCCGGCATGGGCGGCGAGCAGATCGTTCGAGCTTTGATGGACGACCCGGCCTGCCCGTACCGACCGGTAGGTTTTATCGACGAGAGTCCGGAGCGGTGGGGCTCGATGATCCACGGAATCCGCATCCTCGGCGGAGCGGCGGAGGTGCCACTCGCGGTCTCGGCGAACGGAATTGAAGCAGTATTCATCTGCGTATCGGATCTGTCGGAGCGGGGTGTCGCCGACGTGGTCGAGACCTGCCAAAAAGTTGGGGTTGAATATAGGGTCGTACCTACACTAAGTGATTTACTAAATGGGGATCAGCAGAGCGGAGATGGACCGGCATCCGTGACTACCGGGGTAGCCGCTACGGGTTGAGGCATTCGGGGGGATGTCGCTCGCGCGGATACGGTCGGGCCTCTCCGGCAACATCTGAGGCTTGGGAAGTCCTTACACCAAGGGGGAAAGGGGAACGTTGAGAATGGGGAACACGATCCTTGTTACCGGGGGAGCCGGCTTCGTTGGCACACACTTGACGCGCAAGCTGTTGGACAAGGGCTACCGGGTGCGGTTGCTCGAGAGCTTTATCTACGGCGACGCGAGTCTCAACGACGTGCGGGATCACCCGAACCTGGAAATCTTCCACGGTGATATTTGCGACCGTGATGATCTCCGGCGCTCGACCAAGGGCGTCGACGGCGTGATCGCACTGGCGGCTCTGGTCGGCGACCCGGCTTGCGAGCTGTATCCAGACCGGACGATGGCGGTGAACTACGAATCGACGCGCGACACGGTTGCGGCCTGCAAGGAATCCGGCGTCGAGCGTATCGTCTTCGCATCGTCCTGTAGCGTGTACGGCGCGAATGGCGACAACTTCCTGCGTGAGGGCTCGTACAAGAATCCGGTGTCGCTCTACGCCCGTACCCGCATTATGTCGGAAGACTACCTTCTCAATCAGAAAGATATCGACGTGGTCATCTTGCGGCTGTCGACCGTATGCGGAGTCTCGCCGCGCATGCGTTTCGACCTGATGGTCAACACGATGACGGCCAATGCGGTCGTGGAAGGTAAGGTTCGGGTCCAGGGCGCCGACCAATGGCGTCCGCATCTTCACGTGCAGGATGCGGCCGAGGCTTTCATGATGGCCTACGAGTCGCCGGACGCGCGCAACGGGATCTTCAACGTCGGTACGGAAGAAGAAAACTTCACCATCGGCGAGGTCGCGGAAAAGGTGGCGGCCCAAGTGCCTGGCGCCGTCGTCGAGTACGCGACCTCGAGCGCCGACAAGCGCAGCTACCGCGTCAGTTTCGATCGTATTCGGGATACGATCGGTTTTCGCGGCAAGCGAACGGTCGACGATGCGATCGCCGAAGTGCACGCTCTGATGAAGAGCGGCGCGGTTCGCGATTTTCGCGACAGCCAGTTCAACAACGCCAAGTGGCTGAGTAACAACCACCATTGGCGCGGCGCCGCGTGACGTCTGGGAGTCGGGTGCGCGTCGCACTGATCGGGTGCGGCCGCATCGCCCGGGTCCACCGCTCCTACCTCGAGAACATTCCGCAGGCCGAGATCGTCGGCGTCTTCGACGTCGTCCAGCAGGCTCGTGAAGCGTTCGTCTCGGGCGCGGCATTTCCCGCCTTTGGCAGCCTGCGGGAATTGGTGGAGCAGACCCGACCGGACGTAGCCCATGTCTTGACGCCGCCGCCGACCCACGCTCCGGTAGCGCTGGAGCTGTTGGCCTCCAAGGTCAACGTGCTGGTCGAGAAGCCGCTCGCCATGACGACCGCGCAGGCCGACGAGGTTCTCGCCGCCGCAGCGGAGTCGGGCGCATGGGTGTCGGTGGACCACAACCGGTTTTTCGACCCGGTGGTGCAGCGCGCGGCGACCGCGGTCGAGTCGGGACGCCTCGGCGAGATCACCGGCGTCGATGTGTTCCAGGGGGCCGAAGTCGGCGAAGCGGAGAAGATGCTGGCGCCGAGTGACGACTGGCGGGTTAACCTGCCGGGCGGCATGTTGCACAACCTCGCGTCCCATCCTCTCTACCTGATGCGACGCTTTGCGGGGCCCGCCAAACGCGTGCAGGTGCTGGCCACCGAATTGGCGGCGGGAAAGCTTTCCGAGGTGCGTCTCGTCGCACAGGGCGAGCGATGCCTTGCCGGCGTGACGATGTCGGCGCGGACCCAACCATTCATGAATCGACTTTCCATTTTTGGGACGAGCGGCACGATCGAAGTGAACCTGAACAACATGACATTGATCGAGCGGCGTACCCGCCGCCTACCCAAGCTGGTTGGCAAGGTTTGGCCGAATCTCGATGAGGCGCGGCAGCTGGTCGGCGCGACGGCGAGCAACACCTTTGCGTACGTGTCCGGCAAGCAGCGTTTCTATCCGGGCATCGGCGGTCACCTGCAAAGCCTTTACGCGAGCGTTGCGGCGGGGGGACCACCTCCGGTGAGCGCGGAGGAAGGTCGCGACGTCGTCGCGTGGTACGACCAGATCCTCGAAGCGGCCGGCATCGAGCCGAGTGAAGGTGCGGACGCGGCGCGATGAGAACTCTGGTCACCGGTGCGACGGGTTTCGTCGGACAGGCGGTCCTGCGCAGGCTCGCCGCCGACGAGGGACAAATTGCGCGCGCCTTTGTGCGCGCCGGCAGTGCCGGGCGTTGTGAGGCCGACGAGGTCGTAGAGGGGGACCTCGCGGATCCGTCGTCTTTCGCCGCGGCTGTGGATGGGGTCGATTGTGTGATTCATGCCGGGGCGCGAGTCGAAACGACGGGCGCTTGGGATGATTTCGAAGCGGTCAACGTCGGCGCGACGCAGGCATTGATCGAAGCCGCCGAGGCTGCCGGCGTCGGCCACTTCGTCCACGTAAGCTCCCTGAGCGTGTACGACGTTCCGGGCGACAACGCTGCGGTCGACGAGGATAGCCCGCTCGAGAGCGATGCAGGCGACCGCGGCTTCTATGCGCGCTCCAAACTGGCCGCGGACCGCGTCGCGCAAGAAGCGATCGAACGGGGCGCTCCGGTAACGATCGTTCGACCGGGGCTGATCTTTGGTCCGGGTCGCAAGGTTCCGCTGGCGCGGCGGGCGGTCACGGCCGGTCCCTTTCGCTTGGTGCTGGCGAGCCGGGATTACCTGATGCCGATGGCGTTCGTCGACAATGTCGCCGACGGTCTGGTGCTGGCGTCGCGCTGCCCCGAGGCGATCGGTCGAATTTACACGCTGGTCGATGAGCACATCCGGCAGGCCGACTACGCGCGGATGTTTCGGCAGGCGAGCGGCGCTTCTTGGACGCCGGTGTTCGTTCCTCCCGCGATCATTCGTTCGGCCATCTCGGTGGTCGAATCGGCGGCGAAGGTAGCCGGAAAGAAGCCGCCGGTGACGCGTCATCAGGTCGACCGGACGCTGCGCAGCGCACGCTTCGATGGCTCGCGGGCTCGCTCGGAGCTGAACTGGCAACCTCGGGTCCCGATGTTCGAGGCTCTCCGGCGTAGCTTCGCCACCGTCGAAAGCGCCGGCGACGCCCGCTGAGCGGGTACGCTTGGTTCCTGGCCCGTCAACTCCACGCGACCTCATGGCGGTGCGTGTCCTGATCGTCGAAGCATCGAGCGGAGGCGTCGTCGGTGGATCGCTGACCGGCTTCTTACACCTGTTTCGCGGTCTCGACCGTTCCCGGATCGAGCCGTCGATTGCACTCTATGAAGAGAAGGCGATCGAGGCGGAGCTCGCCGAGCTCGGGGTGGCGGTTCATCATGTCCAGCGGCGCCGCCTGCCGAAGGAACACGGCCTGCTCAAGTCGGAAAGCTACCAGCGCGCCAAGAAGGTTGGAGCGGTTCGCGGCATCCTACGCGGAGCGCGCCAAGCTGCCCGCTTGATCGCCGAAGAGATGCCGGCGGCTCTCCAACTCGCCCGGGTTGTGCGCTCGACGGGGGCCGACGTCATTCACTTGGGAAACGGCGTCCGTGCCAACTTCGACGGGATCCTCGCGGGGGCGATGACCGGTACCCCGGTGATCTGCCACGTCAAAGGATTCGAGAAGTACAGCGGTCGAGAGCGCTGGGGCGCGCGGCGCCTGTCCTGCCTGGTCTCGATGACCGAGGCGATTGCCACGCATTGCCGGCAGCACGGGGTGGTCGCTCCCGACAACCGCGTCATCTACGACGCCGTCGATCTCGCTTGGCTCGCGCCGCAGCGGTCGCCGCGCGAAGTTCGAGACGAGCTCGGCGTTGCGGTCGACGCACCGATGTTGCTGATCTCCGGGAATATCCAGGAGTGGAAGGGGCAAGCGGTTCTGGTCGAAGCGCTTGGTGAGATCGCCGAACGGCACCCCACGGCGGTGTGCCTGATGGCGGGCGGCGTCCATCGCGCCGGCGAGGCGTACGCGGATGCGATGCGAAAACGGATCGACGATCTCGGGTTGGGCTCGCGCGTGAAGCTATTGGGCTTTCGCGACGACATCCCGGACTTGATCCATGCGGTCGATGTCGTGGTGCACGCCTCGGTTCGTCCCGAGCCCTTCGGTCGAGTGATCCTCGAGGGGATGCTGGCCGGCAAGTTGGTGATCGCCACCGAAGCTGGGGGCGTCTTGGAGCTGATCGAAGACGAGGCAACGGGACGTTTGGTGCCTCCTGGCGACGTCGCCGCGCTGGCGGACGCGCTCGATCGAAGCCTGTCGGATCTCCAGCAGTCCGCTGCGATTGGGGCCCGAGCCAAGGCGTGGGCCTCGGAAAAGTTCTCGCTGGCGCACCACGCCGAGCAAATGACCGAGCTATTCGAACGAACACATAAGAATGGAGCAGTATGAACATCTTAGGGATCTCTTGTTTCTATCACGATGCCGCCGCCGCGCTTTTGGTCGACGGTCACCTGGTCGCGGCGTCGGAAGAGGAACGCTTTTCTCGCAAGAAGCATGACGCTGGATTTCCGAAGTTGGCGGTTCAGTTCTGTCTGGACCAAGCCGGCTTGACGATCTCCGATATCGACTACGTCGTCTTCTACGAAAAGCCGTTCGTGAAGTTCGAGCGGATCTTGATGACCGCGCTGCAGGCGGTTCCCAAGTCGTGGAAGGTGTTCGGCGACGCGATGACGACCTGGATGCTCGACAAGCTGTGGGTGAAGAACTACTTCCGCACTGAGCTCGGCGTCCCCAACGACAAGATCTTGTTCTCCGAGCACCACCTGTCGCACGCGGCGAGCACGTTTCTTTGCTCACCCTTCGAAGAGGCCGCGATCATGACGGTGGATGGCGTCGGGGAGTGGGCCTGCGCGACCTTTGGGCGTGGTCGTGGCAACGAAGTGGGTTTGTTGCGCGAGATTCGATTCCCGCACTCGGTCGGCTTGCTGTACAGCGCGTTCACCGCCTTTCTCGGCTTCGAGGTCAACGAGGGCGAGTACAAGGTCATGGGGATGGCTCCGTACGGAGAGCCGAAGTATCTCGACAAGGTCGAGAAGCTCTACAAGCTCGGTGACGACGGCAGCTTGTGGCTGGACATGGACTACTTCTGCTTTCACCACTCGACCCAACGAACCTACAACGAAAAGTTCGTCGAGTTGTTCGGACAGCCGCGCGACCCCGACTGGCTCTTCTTCACCGAGTCTTCTGGATTCCCCGAGTACTTCGGCGACAAGCCGGCCGATTTCGACAAGATCTCGGAACGCAATCAGTACTATGCCGACATTGCGGCCAGCATTCAGAAGGCGACGGAAGAGATCGTGCTCAACATGGCGCGGGCGATTCAGCGCGATACCGGTCTCGACAAGCTGTGTATGGCGGGCGGAGTGGCGCTGAACAGCGTCGCCAACGGCCGAATCATCAAGGAGACTCCCTTCAAGGAGATCTTCGTGCAGCCGGCCGCCGGTGACGGCGGTGGTGCACTCGGAGCTGCGTTGTACGCGCACCATTGTGTGCTGGGGAACCCACGCGCCTTCCGGATGGATCATGCCTACTGGGGCAAGTCGTACGACGAGGCGGCGATCGGGGATTTCGTCCGCCAGGCGGGGGTCGCGCACACGGCGTGCTCGAACGAGGACCAGATGGTCGACCGGGTGGTCGATCACCTCCAGGCTGGACATGTCGTCGGTTGGTTCCAGGACCGCTTCGAATGGGGCCCGCGCGCGCTCGGCGCACGCAGCATCATCGCCGACCCCGGACGGCGCGATATGAAGGATATCGTCAACACCAAGATCAAGTTCCGGGAGCCGTTTCGACCTTTCGCACCGTCGGTCTTGGTGGACGCGGCCGATCGCTACTTCGATCTTCCCGATCCGGAAAAGCACTACCCGGCGCGGTTCATGTTGTACGTCGTCGACGTGAAGCCCGGCCAGGAAGAGGTTCTGCCCGCCATTACGCACGTCGACGGAACGGCGCGCATGCAGACCGTGCACGAGGAGCACAGCCCCCTCTACTACAAGCTGATCGATCGTTTCGGCCAGGCGAGCGGGGTGCCGGTGATCATGAATACCTCCTTCAATTTGAAGGGGGAGGCGATCGTCAACACGCCGGCACAGGCACACAGTACCTTCATGCGCAGCGGCATGGATGCCCTGGTGCTCGGCAACACCGTCATTACCAAGGAATAGAAACGTGTCGCGGGGCGCCCAACTCCTGGCCAGTCTCGTCCTGGCCGTGTTCGGCGTGCTGATGGCCGCCCTCGCGATGGAGGTCGGCGTTCGAGCGCTGCACTTGGTGCCGGCGCGATTTTGGCAATACGACGAGCTCCTCGGGACTCGCTTGATTCCCGACAAGGAAGGCTGGTGGACCCAGGAGGAGCACGAGTTCCGGGTGCCGGTTCGCATCAACTCCTTGGGATACAGGGACTTCGAGCGCAGCGTCGACAAGCCGGTCGGGAAAAAGCGTGTACTGTTGATCGGCGATTCGCACGTCGAGGCATTGCAGGTTCCACTCGAAAAGGCCCTCGGTCCGCAGCTCGAGGCCCGACTGAGCGAACGCGGTTTGGGCGTCGAAGTATTCAGCGCCGGTGTCAGCGGTTATGGCACCGCCGGGGAGTACCTGTTCTTCCGCGAGCGCGGCCGAGATCTCGACGCGGATCTCGTCCTCCTGGCCTTCTACCCGGGCAACGATGTGAAGAACAACGGAGCGCTGCTCGAGAAGGCCCTCAAACCGGTGTACGGTGACGAGGGTGAGCTGCTGCGAATCGATTCCGGCAAGCCGCGCAAGGGCAAGCGCTCGCTGTTGAGCCGATCGGCGGCGTATACCTACTTGCGTAAGTTGATTCTCACCCGCCAGCCCGCGCTCGCGCAGCTGCTGGTCGATCTGGGCCTGATGAAAAAGGCGGCGATTCGCGCAGCGGACGCGCCGGAAGGCGTTCCTCTCGACTACTGGGTGTACGCGGATCCTCCCCCAGCCGAGTGGGCCGATGCCTGGGCGCGCACGGAAGGGCTGTTGGATCGATTTCGGGACGCAGTCGCGGCGAGCGGAGCGAAGTTTGCGCTTACGGTCGTAACCTCGCGGGATCATCTCTACCCCGAATCTTGGCGGGCGCTGGGGGAAGCCTATCCCCGCTTGAAGCAGGGGACCTGGAATCTCGACGGCCCGACGGCGCGGATCATGGAGTGGTGCCGATCGCGAGGGGTGGCTTGCCTGAGCCTCCTCGGGCACTTCCAGGACGAGCGCGACGCCGGCGCTCCTCGCTTGCATTTTGTTCACGACGGCCACTGGACGGCCGACGGTCACGCGCTTGCCGCAAAGGTGGCGGCCACGTTTATTGTTAATGAATCTCTCCTGTGAACGGGAGAAGATGGAGGGGACATGAAGTTTACCGAAGACCTCAAAACCCGCTTCGGAATCGCCGGAGAGTTGATCGGGTTTCTTTGGGAGCGAAAGCTCTGGTGGTTGATCCCAATGGTCCTCGTGCTGCTTGCGTTCGGCGGCCTACTGGTGACGGCGCAGAGCTCGGCGCTCGGTCCCTTCATTTACACCCTGTTCTGAGAACGGACGCGCATGCGGTACGGCAACCTCTCCCATACGATCCCGGTCTGGATCGCGGCGCTGACACTGGCGGCCTCGGCTGCCAGCGCCGGCGGCGGAGAGGTCGTCTGTGCCAATCCGGATCCGAGTTGTACCTTCTACGTGCGCGCGGGGGCTGCGCCGCCGGCCGGCCCCTGTGCGGGCCGCACACCGGACGAGGCCTTCCCGACGATCAAGCAAGGGGCGGCCGCGCTCGTCAACCGTGGCGATCAGGTTTGCGTCATGGCCGGACGCTACATCGATGGTGACATCACGTTCGGTAGCGGCGGTACGCCGGGATTCCCGGTCGTCGTGCGCGCGGTCGGAGTGGTTGAGCTGTCTCCGCCCGGCGATTCGACGTCCGACTGCGGCGAGGTGCCGACCACCGGGTTTCTGCTTCTCGGCCGTAAAAACGTGACGATCGAGGGGTTCACCATCGACGGCTACTGCGACGCTGGAATTCAAGTCCGATCCAACCCGCAAGAAACGATCAACAGCGAAGGCATCGTGATCCGCGGCAATACCGTCACGGGTACACGCTTCGGGCGCGGCATCGACGTCGCT
Source organism: Candidatus Binatia bacterium (assembly GCA_028282445.1). Lineage (GTDB taxonomy): Bacteria > Desulfobacterota > Binatia > HRBIN30 > CADEER01 > CADEER01. Next base: position 12,114 of record JANQHZ010000024.1, read on the forward strand.
GCGCAAGGCGCGGTGGTCGTCGTCGACAACGTCTCGGCCGACAACCGCGGCAGCGGCATTTCGGTGCAGGGTTGCGTGCGCGCCGCCGACGTCGAGCCCAAGTGTATGCCCGATACGTTGGAGCCGATCGATGCGACGATTGAGGGGAACGAGTCGCGCAACAACGGAAGCCATGGCCTGTTCGTCCGCGGCACGGATCGAACCCGAATCGAGAGTAATCGGATCTTCGAGAACGGCGGTTCGGGGATACAGCTCAATGCGTCGTCCAACGCGTTGATCTTCAACAACCTGTTGTTCGACAACGAGGCGGACGGGATTCGGGTCGGTGCCTCCGATCGCGGCACCGAGGACGAGCCGTTGCCGCCGCTCGGCTCTCCGGGCGCTCGGATCGTCAACAATACGATTTACGGACACGGCGAGTGGGGCA
>JANQHZ010000031.1 GCA_028282445.1 Candidatus Binatia bacterium
GGCCTCGGAAGATTCTTCCCGTTGGTCCAGCAAACCGCATTCGCCGGCGACCAGGGCGGCGTAGCGGAGACTACCTTACAGATTCCCTCCGGCGCTCCGATCCGGCGCGACCCGACCACCGGCGTCATTCTTCCGTACGAGTTCCGTGCGCGCGCGGGCGGGGTCGAGGGCACGGCGCAGTTGTTCATCGTTCCCGGACGCGAGCCGTGTGACGGCAGTACTCGGATCGATGACGGCGAACCCTCGTCGATTCTCCTCAGCGCCAACCGCCGTACGATCCGAGTCCGCGGCAACGGCCAGATCGAGCTCGCTCCGATCCGGGCTGAAGTCAAAGACAGCGGCAACAATGAGGTTGCGCGAGCAAAGGTTCGCTTCTTTCTCGAACCGCAGACGACATCCCAGGGAGCGACCTTGCTGCCCGCCAACGAGAGCGGCGGCATTTGCTCCGAGACGAATCTCGTTTGTGCGACCAGCGCGGAGTGTCCGGACGGGGAAACCTGCGACATCGATCCGGACAATCGCTTTGTCTCGATCAGTGACCAGGCCGGTAACGCCCAGATCCTCGCGCGCGCCGGTACTACGATCGGAAGCATCGCGGTCGGCGCCGAGGTGGTCAGTGGAGCCGACTCGACGCAAACGGTGCCGTGCTCGCACCCGGACGATTCCGGACTCAGTTGCATCCGGGCTAGCGCGACGGTGGTGACCGTCACGGCGGGTGCGGCCGAGCGAATCGCCATCAAGATCAACGACTTGGACTTCAATAACCAGGACGGCAACCGGATCACGACGATCGGGGCGACCATCACGGACCAGAACGGCAATACCATTCCCGACGGAACTCCGGTCCTGATGAGCATCGGCTCCTTCGGTGTCGACGAGGCCGTTGGCGACTTCGTCGCGATCACGGGCTTCCCGCAGACCAACGCCGAAGCTCCGTGCGATGTGAGCCAGTTCGGTTCGCAAGCGTCCTTCCCGGTGACCCCGCAGCCGGGTATCGCCATCACCTGTCTCTTCTACCCGCCCCGGTTGGCCGGTGCCGACATCCGACTCGTCGCTTCGGTCAACGGTGTGACCGAGTCGCAAGTCGTCACCCTGCCGGGAATCATTCGAAGACCCATCGCGTCGGCCAATCCGGCCGAGGTTCGGGTCACTGCGAACGAACCGGGCTTGACCCTGGTGACCGCGGTGGTGTTGGACGCCCTCGGCGATCCCGTACCGAATGTCCAGCTCGTTTTCGAAACCGATCCGTTGATCGGTGACTTCGGCGCCGGCACCGCACCGCCCTGGATTACGCGTGTGTACACGGACGAGAACGGCGTCGCGACGGCCACGCTAGAGATCTCTCAGACGAGGTCGCAAGAGGGCAGTGTCGATATTCTGATCTACGGCGGCGGGCTGGTTCGCGAGCTTGCCGACGTCGTCACCGTCGACTACACCGCTTCGGGAACCATCCCGGGTGTGGGAGAGCCCCAATCGGTTCGTTTCGTGAGCGCGGAGCCGTCGAACATCACCGTGCAAGGTGCTGCCGGACCCGATCAGTCGATCGTCCAGTTCGCCGTGGTCGATTCCAACGGAGAGGGGCTGGGCGGTATCGCCGTCGACTTTTCGGTCAGCGGGCTCGGCGGCGCACGGGTATCCCCGGCACGCGTTTTCACCGACACCGACGGCATCGCCCAGACCTCGGTCCTGGCGGGTAGTCGCACGTCGCCGATCCAAGTGACGGCCTCGGTCGACATCGACGGCAATGGAACTGCCGAGCTGGTCGCGCGCTCGCAAGTGGTGAACGTGGTTGGCGGCCGTCCCAGCGCCGGTCGTATCGACATCGCACCGGAGTTTCTCAACATCGCGGGCGGAGTCGTGACCGGCATCAACAATACGGTCTTTGCCTTCGTCAACGATCGCTTTGGCAACGCAGTGGCGCCGGGAACGGTCGTCAACTTCACCGCCAACGGCGGCAGCCTGATCAATCCACAGCCGACCGACGATGACGGCGTTGCGAGCGCGGTCTTGGTTAGCGGCGACGCTCCGGACTCCGGTATCGTAAGTGTTTTGGTGACGACGATTGGCGAAGAGTCTTTCGTCGATACCAATGGCAACGGCGACCGTGATCCGGACGAGACCTTTACCGATATTCCGGAGCCGTTCCTCGACGTGAACGGCAATGGACGCTTCGATCCGGACGAGCCGGAAGAGCGATTCATCGACACCAACGACAATGGCGTGTGGGACGAGGCGCAGGGCCCAGGTGTCTGGGACCAGGACGCGATCCTCTTCCTTCAGCAGGACGTCACCTTCTCAGGGGCTCCGGTCCTTACGGTCGAGCCGGCTGAGTTCGAAGTCGAGGTCGGAGAGGACGTTGAGTTCACGATTACCATCCGCGACTCCAACGACAATCCGATGACGTCTCGCCACCGCCTGACGGCATCGATCGAGTCGAACTTCACCGGTCCGGGAACGTTGGTCGGCATCGGCGCCGGCTCGCCAATCCAGATCCCGGACGTCCAAACATTCGGTACGATCGAGCCGGGCGCCAACCAGTTCGCGTTCCGCTACATCGCCCCGAGTCTGCTTCCGCTTACCACCGAGGATCAGTTCCGCATCGGTATCTCGGTGGAGCTCGAGGACATTCTCGGCGGACTCAGTGCCGGTGTGCCGCCCGGCCGCAACGGCCTCGTTTCCTTCAGCGTCGATGGCCTCGTCAAGGACGCCCCGACGCCAACTCCGACGGTTACGTCGACGCCGACAGATACGACCACTCCGGCACCGACGACGACGGCTCCGCCGACGGCGACACCCACGCCGACGATGGAGAACACCGCGACGGCGACGGTTACGTTCACTCCGCGCCCGGGCGCCATGGCCTTCGTCCAGGCCGATCCGCCCAGTATCGGTGTGCGCGGCTCGGGCATCTCCGAGCAATCGATCGTGACTTTCCGGGTTACCGACGACAAGGCGGTGCCGATTTCCAATGCACGAGTTCGGTTCAGCGTACAGAGCCTCGGCGGCGAAGGTGTTTCGCCCGGTGAGGCCCTGACGGGACCGGACGGTACCGTGTCCACCGTACTGACTTCGGGGCGCCGTACCGCCAGTGTGCGCGTTCGTGCCGAGCTGGTGGACGACCCATCGATCTTCACCCAGTCGACCGGTGTGATCATCGTCGGAGCTCCTCCTGCGGCAGACCGCTTCAGTCTGGCGACCGAGTTCCTCAACGTCGCCGGCGGCGTGACCCTGGGAATCGAGGACACGATCACCGCGTTCCTCAACGACCGCTTCGGTAACGCCGTCCCGCAAGGCACGGCCGTGAGCTTCCTGTCCAACGCTTCTTCGGTGGTGAACCCGTCGTCGTCGGACGAGGACGGGCGTGCTCAGGCGACCCTGATCACCGAGGGCGGACGGTTCCCGCCGGATGGAACGGTGCGCGTAATGGCGTTTACCCGCGGTGAAGAACCCTTCGTCGACGCCAACGGCGACGGGGTCTACAACGAGGGCGAAGTGTTCGTCGACGTAGCTGAGCCGTTCATCGACTCAGACAACAACGGCGTTTACGATCCGAGCAATCCGTTCGACATGTTCGTCGACGTCAACGACAACGGTGTTTGGGACTCCGCACAAGGCCCGGGTGTCTGGGACAACAACGCGCTGATATTCGATGTGGTCCCGGTCACCTTCTCCGGTCCGACGGTGATTACTCTGACTCCCGCGAGTGGCTTCACGATCCCCGACGGCGGCGGTCAGGTGTTCACCTTGACGGTGTCGGATGCCTTGAACAACCCGATCGTGGGCGGCTCGACCATCGCCATCACGCCGGGCGAAGGTCTGACTCTGCAGGGGATTCCGGCCTCCTTCACCATCCCGGATGCCCGCAGCTTCGGGCAGACCATCCCGGGTCTGAACTCCTTCACCTTTACGGTGATCGATTCGGAGCCGGGCGTGGGCGACATGAACATGTCGGTCGAGGTGCAGGTCAGCGTGACGTCGCCGCCGAGCACGACGGCGCCTGGTGGCAACGGCAGCGGCTCGGTTTCGCGGGTCGGAACCCTGCTCGCCGCACCGATACCGACGCCAGTCGATACTGCGACCAGTACCGCTACGGTCACCAGTACCCCCACCGCGACCGGTACGCCGACCAGCACGTTCACCGACACACCGACCAACACTCCCACCAATACCTTCACCAACACGCCGACAGCGACGTCGACGGCAACGCCGTAGACCAGCCTGACGGTTGGCAATCGAAGGGGCGGGCTCGTACGAGCCCGCCCTTTTCCTTTGCCGGCTGCGCGACAGTACGTCGACCGACCGCTTGGCCCGATCCGGCAATATCCTGAGAGGCGCTCGACGAAGAAGACGCCTGTCGTATCATGAGGGCATCAGTCGGCTGCGGAGCCGTCACGGGTCGTGCGAAATCACCCTTGACAACTTGTGGGCCCTACCGTAGTGAACACTCACTAATCACTTATGACAATGTGCGAGGACCGGGGCGGCTCCTCGCAGAAGGAGGTTGATCGTGCCTGCCGAAGCAAAGAGCGATACCAGTCCGTTTCTCGAGGGTCTGATGGCCCCGGTGATGGACGAGCGAGACGATCGCGATCTCGAGGTGGTCGGAGATCTTCCGGGTGGAATGAAGGGCATTTTCACCCGCAACGGCCCGAATCCGCAGTTCGCGCCGCTCGGCGCGTACCATCCTTTCGACGGTGACGGGATGCTGCACGCGATCTACTTCGAGGACGGGAAGGCGCGGTACCGCAATCGCTGGGTCGCGTCCGCGGGCCTGCTGGCCGAACGCAAACGCGGCCGTGCTTGCTACGGCAGCGTCTCCGAGTTTCGTATTCCCGACGACGACGTGATGGCCGACGGCGGCATGATGAAGAACACGGCCAACACCCACTTCGTCCGGCACGCCGGTCGCTACCTGGCGCTGCTCGAAGCCGCCAAGCCGACCGAGGTTTCGCGCGAGCTCGAGACGATTGGCGAGTACGACTTCGGCGGCAAGCTCGAGGGGCCGATGACGGCGCACCCGAAGATCGACCCCAAGACCGGGGAGATGGTTTTCTTCGGCTATAGCCCGTTCCCGCCGTTCCTGCAGTATCACGTCGCCGACGCGTCCGGTGCTCTGGTCCACAGCGAAACGATCGAGGTGCCGGCGTCGGTCATGATGCACGACTTCGTCGTCACCGAGAACTACGCGGTCTTCTTCTATTCGCCGGCGATCTTCGACGTCGAAGCCATGATGAGCGGCCAACCCGGAATCCGCTGGGAGCCGGAGCGCGGCATGCGGATCGGCGTCATCCCGCGGCGCGGAGCCAATGCCGACGTGCGCTGGTTCGATGTCGACCCGTGCTACAATGTCCACTTCTTCAACGCCTTCGAAGACGGCAACAAGATTGAAGTCTACGCGCCGTCGTTCGATCGCATGCCGGGCGGGTTGCAGTTCGATTCGCCGGAGCAGAACGAACAGCCGTACCCGAGGCGGTGGACGATCGATCTCGACGCCGGCAGCGTCAGCACCGAGCAGACCGACGACCGTCCGGGTGAGTTCCCGCGCATCAACGACAGCCGCGCCGGCCTGCGCCACCGCTACATGTACAACACGATGGCGCGCAACTGGGAGTTCGGTTTCGATTTCAATGCGGTCATCAAGTACGACATCGAGAGCGGCAGTGCCGAGAGCTACACCCACAGCGACACCACCGTGGTCGGCGAGCACATCTTCGTTGCCGACCCTGCCGGCACCGCCGAAGACGACGGCTGGGTCCTGACCGTGGCGAGCGATCGCCTGACCGAGAAGAGCGAGTTGGTCGTGCTAGACGCCCGCAACCTGGCGGATGGCCCGATCGCCCGAGTGAAGATCCCGCGCCGTGTTCCGCTCGGGTTCCACGCCAACTGGATGCCGGAGTAGAGGCGCTAGCGCGGTAGTCTCGCGAAGGATAGCCGCAACCCGCCATGTCTGTGGGCGGGCGGCCAAACAAAAGGAGGGCGTGGTGACACGCCCTCCTTTGCGTTGCGCACAGGAACACTCCGCCGATTCAGACTTCCATCACCTCGTCGTAGAATTTGACGATCTCGGGGCGGTCTGCGGCCGGCTTGTCGAGGTGGCTCATTGCCGCGCGCGGATGTT
>JANQHZ010000130.1 GCA_028282445.1 Candidatus Binatia bacterium
GTCTCGATGTGCCGCTCGCGAAACAGGTAGGGCTCGTCCGGCAACAGGACCACCTCGGGATCGAGCTCGGCGATGTCGGCGAGCTCCAAACGACCGTACTCCTCGTCGCTGTCGCAGACATTGATCCCACCGGCCTGTCGGATGACGTCGGCGCCGAAGACCGACCGATTGAACGTCATCCACGGATTGCGCCAGATCGGACAAAACACCCTGACAGGTTTCGCGGTGAGCCGGCTCCGCTGCAGGGAAGCGCGGATCCCGCGCGCAACGACCCGGCCGACGGACTCCGCGTCTACGCTCGCCGCAATGCGCTCGACCGTCGCCGCCGATTCACTGACCGTCCGCGGGCACGCGACGAAGACGGGAACGCCGGCTGCGACCAGGCTGTCGAAGTCCTCTCGGCGATTCTCGGCCTGGTCGACGAGCACCAGGTCTGGTGCGATCTCGAGGATGCGCTCGATGTCCGGGTTCTTGGTACCGCCGACCGCCTCGACCCATCCGACACCGTCGATCGGCTCCGTGCAGAAGTCGGTAACTCCCACCAGGCGAGAACCGACACCGAGGTCGAACAAGAGCTCGGTGATACTCGGCACCAAGCTGACGATTCGCTGCGGCGTAGGGTCGCTTCCCACCCGACGGCCGAGATCGTCGGTGCCGACGTCACCGCTATTCTTGCTCATCGTCGATCGACTCGAGCAGCTCACGCAGCTGTTGGCGATCCTGCTCAGTGATCTCGCTGTGAGCGCCTCCGTGCCCGTGCCCGTCCGCTTGTCGCGCGCTGCGTCCCTGCCGACTCACTTCGATCACGCCCCACATCAGCAGAGCTGAAACCATCAGCATGATTACGAAGGTCAGAAACGGTCTGCGTCGGCGGCTACGACCCGGCCGCGCCTGCTTGCGGCGACCGCCCGCCCGTTTGCGCGGCTTGCGTTTAGGCGTTGCCATCGATCGTCCGGGGCTGCGCGAAGTCCTTCCGCAGCAGCGAGATGGCGGCATCCGCGATGCTGCGCCGGTCCCAATCGTCGATGCCGTTGTACCAGCGTAAGCCGAGTGCGCGCAGCCGCGGGCTGCGCTCGGGAACGGCGAAACACCAGCGCCAGTAGCGACTGTAGAACCACCGCGCGGTGGCATGAAGGCGGCCGAGCTTGATCCCCAGCCAGGAGCCGTCGATGACCCGCTGATAGGAGGCGCCCGAGTAGTCGTCGGTGCGAAAGGCGTCGACGATCGCCTGGGCGGCGAAGGCGCCGTACTCGAGCGCCAGCGAGATCCCCTCGCCCATGAGCGGGTCGGCCCCGGCCGCGTCGCCGGCCAAGAGCACCGATTCAGCGGCGACACGAGTCTTCCCGCGCTGGTACCAGCGAATTGGGAACGCAACGTGACGAGCATTGGCGGCGCCGTGCAACGACAACTCGCCCGAGAGTGCTTGCTTGATTCTCTCGCTACCGCGATTCAAGGAATAGACGCCGACATTCGCGTGCGGGACCCCGTCGATCAAGCACGGGAAGCTCCAACGGTATCCCTGCATGCCCCGCGGCACGTCCGAGAAGTCGAAGTCGTAGCGGCGCTCCGCAAATCCGTCCCAGCTCCCCGTCTCGATCGGGACGTCGCTCATGACGGCGCGGGCGATCGTCTCCCGCCCCTCCTCGACCAATCGCCGCCGCACCGCGCTGCCGGATCCATCGGCGCCGATCACCATGCGGGCGCGGATGCGTCCACGATCGGTCTCGACAACGACGCCGTCTCGCTCGCGCCGCAAGTCGCGTACCGCGACCCCTTCCCGCAACTCGATCCCGCGCTCCCTACAGGCTCCGGCCAAGGCACTGTCGAACTCGTTGCGCCGGATCACATAGCAGAAGTTCGGCTCCGCGTAGTCGACGGTGGCGTTTGGCGTCCGCGCCCGCGCCTTGTGCACCGTTACATGCGGCATGTCGAAGGGAACGTCCCGACTCTCCAACCACTGCCGGCCGGCCGGAATCACCCCGCCCGCACAGACCTTGGGACGCGGGTGAGTTGCCTTGTCCAGGATGAGAGTGTCCGCCGCCAGATCGGGCGCGAGCCGGTGCAGCTCCAGCGCGGTCGCTGAGCCCGCCGGCCCTGAACCGACGATCACGACCGGGCGGGTCTCGCTCACCTCAGTTGCCGCTGATGTGCTCGCGCGCCCAGTCGACGATGTCCTGGGTGCTCGCGCCGGGAGTAAAGATCTCGCTCACGCCTTTCGACTTGAGACTCTCGGCATCCTCTTCCGGAATGATACCGCCGCCAAAAACCTTGACCCCGGTCAGGCCCTTCGACTCCATCAAGTCGATGATCGCGGGGAACAAGGTCATGTGCGCCCCCGACAGAATGCTCAAGCCGACCGCGTCGACGTCCTCTTGGACGGCGGCCTCGGCAATCATCTCCGGCGTCTGATGCAACCCGGTGTAGATCACCTCGAACCCTCCGTCCCGAAGAGCGCGTGCGATGATCTTGGCGCCGCGGTCGTGCCCGTCGAGGCCGGGTTTTGCAATCAAGATTCGAATCGGTCGATCTGCCACGGTTGATCTCCTCAGATATATTTCACCACAGAGACACCGAGACACAGAAACGGGCGATCCCGCTGGCCGTGGGTCTCCGTGTCTCCGTGCCTCTGTGGTGAAAGAAGTCCCTATTCGCTGCTCAAACCAATGCCGGGTCCCGGTACACTCCGAACACATCGCGAAAGATATCGGAAATCTCGCCGACGGTGCACCCCGCCTTCACGGCATCGATCATCGGCGGCATCAGGTTGCGATCGACGGCCGCTGCATCGCGAACCGCCCGCAGCCCCTCCTCCACCGCGGAGGCAGTGCGCGCCGCCTTGTGGGCGCGGACACGCTCGACCTGCCGGCGTTCGACGTCCTGCGGAATTCTGAGCAGCTCCAGCGAGATCTCCTCCTCGGTGACATAGTCGTTGACTCCGACCATGATCTTCTCGCCCGAGTCGAGCTGCTGCTGGAAGTGGTACGACGCCTCGGCGATCTCGCGCTGCGGAAAGCCCTCATCGATCGCGGCGATCATGCCGCCCAGCTCGTCGATCTTGTCGATGTACTCGAACGCCTCGCGCTCGAGCCGGTCGGTCAGCGCCTCGATCGCATAGCTGCCGCCGAGCGGGTCGGCCGTATTGATGACGCCGGTCTCCTCGGCGATGATCTGCTGGGTGCGCAGCGCCGCCAGCACCGCCGGTTCGCTCGGAAGCGCCAGGGTCTCGTCCATCGAGTTGGTGTGCAGCGAATTGGTGCCGCCGAGCACCGCCGCCAGGGCCTGAATCGCAACCCGCGCGACGTTGTTGAGAGGCTGTTGCGCGGTCAGGCTACAGCCGGCCGTCTGCGCATGCGTGCGCAGCAGCCACGAGCGCGGATTCTTCGCGCCGAAGCGCTCTCTCATGATCTTCGCCCACATTCGTCGCGCCGCCCGGAACTTGGCGATTTCCTCCAGGAAATCGTTGTGCACGTTGAAGAAGAACGACAGGCGCGGGGCAAAGCTGTCGACGTCGAGGCCGCGCTCGATCGCCGCCTGCACGTAGCAGATGCCGTCGCCGAGGGTGAAGGCCAGCTCCTGCACCGCCGTCGAGCCGGCTTCCCTGATGTGGTAGCCGGAGATCGACACCGGATGCCAGCGCGGAGCGTGCTCGGCGCAGTACTCGATCATGTCGACGATCACCCGTACGGAGGGACGTGGCGGCGAGATCCACTCTTTCTGAGCGGTGAACTCCTTCAGCATGTCGTTCTGGATCGTGCCGCCGACCTTCTCCAGAGAGACGCCCTGCTTCTCCGCGAGGGCGAAGTACATCGCGAGCAGGATGCTGGCCGAACAATTGACGGTCATCGAGGTCGTCACCTGATCGAGCCGGATACCGTCGAAGAGAATCTCCATGTCGGCGAGACTCGAGACCGAGACCCCTTCTCGACCGACCTCGCCGAGCGAGCGTTCGTGGTCGGCGTCGTAGCCCATCAGGGTAGGCATATCGAATGCGGTCGATAGACCGGTCTGCCCCTGGCCGAGAAGGTAGTGGAAGCGCTTGTTGGTGTCTTCGGGCGTGCCGAACCCGGCAAATTGCCGCATCGTCCACAACTTGCCGCGGTACATCGTCGGATAAGCACCGCGGGTAAAGGGATACTCGCCGGGGTTGCCGATATCCTCGTCGTACTCGCTGTCGGCGATGTCGGCGGGGCCGTAGACCGCCTCGATCTCCATGTCCGAGATGGTCGTGAACCGCCGCTCCGGCGGTGGGGCCTTCCTCGCTGGTGCCGTCATCTCTTACCTCCGCGCAGCAGCCGCCATCGAGGCCGGCGTTCTTTCTCCTCACGCCCGCGCAGCAGCCCGGCCGCGACGTGCGCCCAATCTTCCCTCACCAACACTCGGATCTCGCCGAGAGCCCCGAAAGTCAGTGGCTTCATTCCGAAGCGATCGCTGTCCAGAATACAAGGGACTCCGAAATTCTCCAGATATCCCTTGACGATATGCGCCTGAATCTCGAGCGGGGTCGAATAGCAGGATTGCCAGCTCATCGGCTTCGCTCGAGCTCACTTTGCCCCGAAGCCGGCCGCCCGACTCGTGCCGAACCCAGCCGACGACCCCGCCAGCGAGCGACCTGCCTCATTCTCGATTCGTACCGGCAGTCCGTCTTCAAATCAAGATCGGACGAGGGAATCGCTCAGTACTCCGGCTTCAAGTCGAATCGGTGGTGCGACTTCAAAAAGCGGACTGTGTGCGTACGCGAGCGCATCACCACCGAGCTGGTGGTGGCGCCGCCGCGATAAAAGCGAACTCCGCGCAGATAGTCGCCGTTGGTCACGCCGGTGCCGGCGAACATCACGCTCCCCGACGCCATCTCCTCGACGGTGAAAATCTTCGAGACGTCACCGATGCCGCAGTCGCGGGCCCGCTCTCGCTCGTCCGCGTTGCGTGCGATGATCCGGGCTTGCATGTCGCCGGCGGCGCAGCGGAGCGCAGCCGCGGTCATGATGCCCTGATGCGAACCGCCAACGCCGAGCAACATGTCGATCCCGGTATCCGGGAGGCAGGTCGCCATCGCCGCCGCGACGTCGCCATCGCGTAGCAGCTTGACGCGAGCTCCCGCCTCGCGAACCTCCGCGATCAGCCCCTCGTGGCGTGGACGCTCGAGGATAGCCACCGTCAAGTCGGCGACGTAGACGCCCTTGGCGTCCGCCAGGCTCTTGAGATTCTCGGTCGCCGACTTCTCGAGACTGATCTTGCCGCGACCCTGCGGACCGACAGCGATCTTCTCCATGTACATTTCGGGGATTTGCAGGAAACCGCCGCGTTCGGCGATCGCCACGATCGACATCGCGTTGTAGCCGCCGATGGCGCAGATCGCCGCTCCCTCGAGCGGGTCGAGTGCGACATCGAGCTCCGGCCCAGTCTCGTTCCCGACCTTCATGCCGATCGGCAGCAAGTCGCTATCGGTGTCGCCGAGGACGATGACTCCGTTGATCGCGATCGACTGAAACGTACGTCGCATCGCCTCCGCCCCGACCTTGTCGGTCTGGGCAAGATCGCCACGACCCATCATCCGTGCCGAAGCCAGCGCCGCCGCCTCGGTCACCCGCACCGCCTCGAGTGCCAAATTTCGATCCATACGTCCTCTTCGCCTCGTCCGGCGCGCCGCCGCCGACTCTCTTCTCAAAGAAGTATAGGCCCTCGCACGCGGTTTTCCACACCATCCGCGGCCGGGTTCCGTACCGGCTCGACTGTGCTCCCGTCGCCCCGTGACGAGCAGCGATCTCCCGGTCACCACTCCCCCCCTTTGGAAAAGGGGGGTCCGGGGGGATTTTCAGATCGATCCCTTCCGATAAATCCCCCTCGATCCCCCTTTTTCAAAGGGGGAAGCTTACCCCGGTGGATGGTGTCGTTGCCGCTCAGGCCGAGAGGCTCTCCTCGGTACGGATGACCACGGATTTCCCGCGCACGACGTCCAGGCGGTCGATCGACGCAATCGCCCGCCGCAACGCCCGGTCGTTTGCGCGGTGGGTTCGCATCACCATCGTTACCGGCCCTCGCCCACTGCGGCCACGCTGGATCATCGATTCGATCGAGATCTTCGACCTTCCCAGAATACCCGACACCTTGGCCACAACCCCGGGCCGATCGACCACGCGCATGCGCAGATAGTACGTCCCCTCGCCGGCCGACGCCGGCAGCGGTCGCACCTTGTCCTGGCGAGCGATCGGATAGCCCAGCGGTGCGACACGGCCCCGACAGCCTTGGATTCGATTGCGCGCAATCTCCATCAAGTCACCGACGACCGCCGTCGCAGTCGGCATCATGCCGGCACCAAGGCCGACGTACATGTTGGTCGACAGTGCATCGCTCTCCAGAACTACCGCGTTCAGGGCGCCGTTGATGTCGGCGAGCGGATGACCCTTCGGGACCATCGCTGGATGGATGCGGGCTTCGACGCGGTCTTTGTGTCGGACAGCCACCGCCAGGTGTTTCACCGCGAAACCGAATTCGTCGGCAAACGCGATATCGTCTTGCGAAACGTGCTTGATGCCTTCGACCGAGACGTCGTCGAAGGCAAAGCGACAACCGAACGCCAGCTGGATCAGCAAGGTCAGCTTGTGGGCGGCATCCACCCCCTCGATGTCGAAGGTCGGATCAGCCTCGGCCAGCCCATCGGCCTGGGCCGCTTTGAGAACGTCGGCGAACTCCTCGCCGCCGCTGCTCATCGCGCTGAGGATGTAGTTGGTGGTTCCGTTGACGATACCGTAGATCGCATCGTGTCGGTCGCCGCCGAGCGACTCGCGCAGGGTTCGGATGATCGGAATCCCCCCGCCGACACTGGCCTCGAAGCCGACTTCCGCACCGCGTTCTTCCGCGGCGGCAAAGATCTCGGGACCGTGGTGCGCGAGCAGCGCCTTGTTGGCGGTCACCACGTCTTTGTCGGATCCGATCGCTTCCAGCATGAACTTGCGCGCCAGGCCGGTCCCGCCCATCAGCTCGATGACGATGTCGATCTCCGGATCGTCGAGGATTTGGCGTGCGTCCGGAACCAACACACCGCGCGCCAGCTTCACACCGCGATCGCGCACGGTGTCGATATCGGCGATGCGCACCAACTCGACCGGCGCCCCGACCCGATCGCGGATCTGTTCGCGATTCTTCTTGAGGAGCTTGACCACTCCCGTCCCGATCGTGCCGAAGCCGATCAACCCCACCCGAATTGCCCGTTGCACGTCCACTTCCTCCACTGTGACGGTCTCACCCGAGCCTGCGCCGGGTGAGGTGCTTGCCGCGGCGCCGATCGCTAGACCGCGACTTCGCCGTCCTTGATTGTCGGCTCGGTCGCGAACGCCTTGCGGATGCCGCGCGTCGCCTGGCGAATCCGCTGATCGTTCTCTATCAGCGCGAAGCGAACCCATTCGTCGCCATACTCGCCGAAACCGATTCCAGGCGACACGGCGACCTTGGCCTCCTGAAGCAGGAACTTGGAAAACTCGATCGACCCCATGGCGCGATACTGCTCGGGGATCGGCGCCCACAAGAACATCGTCGCCGTAGGTTTCTCGACCGCCCATCCCGCGCGATTGAGGCCGTCGACCAGCACGTCGCGCCGGTCTTGGTAGCCCATACGAATCTCTTCGACGTAATGCTGAGGACCGTTGAGAGCGTGAATCGCCGCAATCTGGATCGGTTGGAAGATTCCGTAGTCCAGATAGCTCTTGAT
>JANQHZ010000828.1 GCA_028282445.1 Candidatus Binatia bacterium
TTATTCAGATCTCGGTTTTCGTTCGAACATTGCCACGCCCCCTTTGGTACCGCGAAGATCGGCTCCCGGCTATTCTCGTTGCACGTCGAAGTGCTCAAGATAGGGAGCGAATGCCGCATTCATTTTGGCATCGTCCAAACCGAAATCGCTCGCATCGTAGCGGTGCTCGCCATACTTGCCGGGAGGGTTGGCGTCCCGCCAGGCCCGCATGCGACGCTCGCCCTCTTCGCTCATCTCCATGCCGAAGTGTTCGTACATCCGCCTGACGGCGTCGACCGGGTCGCTTTGGACGTCGCGGAAGTGAAGATCGAAGAAGCGACCCGTTTCGCAATCGCGGCGAACTTCGATGCCGTCGATCAGGCGCCGCGACCACAGATCGAGCTGCCACCGCCCAAGCGCTTCGCCGTCTACCTCCGCTTCGGACATCGATCGCCAACCCGCAACGAGACTACACAACGACGGCACTACTTTCGCCGGATCCCGATGAGTCTGCACAAAGCGGGCGTCGGGGTACTGGTCCAGCAGTACGCGGAGGTTCCCCATGTGAACCGGGTACTTCAACAGCCACCGACGCTCCCGGTCGACCGAGCCGATCAGCTGCAGTAGCTTCTTGTGCCGAGCGTACGCCGGTCGCATGTCGCACTGGGCATACCACTCCGAGTAGGTCGGCACCGACACATTGCAGTCGAAGGTATCGTCGGTAAACGACTGCTGCAGGAGGTGCCGGCACTCCTCCGGCCCGTCGGCGGTCATCAGATGCACCGCCTTCAGACTCGGGTCCAGCTTGTACATCGCCGCAAGCTCCGCATGCGAGCGTTTGAAGTCCGGGATCGACTCCCACATCGCACGCGGCGGACGAGGTTGCGGCGAGGCCGCCAGCCAGTACTCGAGCATCTGGTTCTGCGGATCCGCGCCGAGCAGGTGATGCATCGCGGTGGTCCCGGCTCGCGGCAACCCGAGGATGAAAATCGGGCGCTCGATCGGCGTCTCGAGAACAGTCGGGTCGTCTCGCCAGCGCCGCTCACATTCGAGGCGGTTGACGAGGACAGCCACCAACTGCCGGCGCTGCATCGCTCGCCCAAAAGGCGTCAATTGCGCCTCTCGGTCGAGCGCTTCCAGAAAGACCCGGTAGCCCTCCAAATACGCGGAATCGCCGAAGTCGCCGCACCCCGAAGCTTTCGCCGCCGCCTCGTGGAAGGCGTCCGCCGACTCGACGAAACCGGCACTGCCGAAGCCGAGGCCCTGCACGGCCCGGCTCGCGGCGTTCAATAATCGAAGGCGCAGCGACGGCTTGCGAATCATCCGCGTCCGACACTAAGCCCCACCCGCCCGGTCGGTCATCGAAAGTGAAGGACGAGGGGAAGCCGGGGAAATTTCCCGCAATGTCGGAGCCAGTGCAGCCAACCTCGATTCCCTGCGCCCTCGCCGCCTCCTGTCCGAATACTCCGCCGCTGCGCCTGGCCGGGTCAGTCGACGTAGAACGACCCCAACAGAATGAACATCTCGTCTTCTGTCGTCACCCCGCCGCCCAAGGTGCAGGCGTCGCACACTCCATCGCCGGCACCCGGACTGGTATCGCACGCCGCGTGGTCCGACCCGCGACATGGCGCCCCCACTTTGCCCTCGGCACAGGCATTGGCGAAACAGGAATTCGGCGAGAGTGATCGCCTCTTGACCTCGGCCGGGTCGCTGAAGCCGTTGTCGTACATCGCGCAGTAGGTCAGCGCGCGCGCGTCTCGCGCCGCCTCGTTGCTGGGGAAATCGAGGGGAGGATCGAAGTATGTGACGGCGGGGTCGTTGTAGACCAGGCTGGTGTAGAGGAGACTGTCGTTCGGATCGCGATACTCCACATTGAGGCTCGACCGCACCGCAGCGATCAGCTCTGCAACCGTCACGTCGCGGTTGCCGTCCGGATCGGCGCGCGGACAGCGATTTCGAGCCTCGAGTCCGAGCGATATATTCACCGCCTGAATCAATTCGGCGATTTCGACCTCGAGGTCGCCGTTACAATCACCCGCGGCGGGGGGCACCTTGGCTCGGCAAGGTGCCCCACTGCACGCGTCGGGCGTATCGAAGTTGGGGTCGGGACCGAACGGTGGACAGACCGCACCGCTTCTGGGGCCGCCATCGCATCGAAACGCGCCCTCGAATGTCTGGAACCGTATTCCCCGCTTGTGAGTATGGGAACTGAGCTCGAAGAGGTGAGACTTTCCTGGAAGGGTTACCGTGCTGCACACTTCCTGCGCCTGAAAGGCCGGGACCGACATGTTGAAAATCGTCCCCGCAGTAAAGATATCTCGGCCCGGAAAGGTCTGATCCTCGGGCTCCGCGAAGTCGAAGTTCAGCCAAGCTTCGACCTTGCCCGTTTCGTCGGTCAGGTTGAAGGCGTGGCTGTTCCACAAGATCCACCCTTTGGTCGGCAACTGGTCGTAGACCCCCGGGAGCAGCCGCTGCTCGGTCGCGGTCTCCTGCGTCCCCGTAAACCCTCCGCCAAAAGCGCCGGCGCCGCCGTCGAACTCGATGCACGCGAAGCTGCTCACGATGCGGCTACCGCAGACCCCGTCCCCGCAGGCGCCGAGGTCGGTCGGCTCGCACGTGGCCCCCTCGTTGGCGCCGCCGCGACAGCGAAAGTCGCCAACCAGGCTGTTGTTCGTGTTGCCGCGGTACCGATTGACGATGAGGTGGTGACTCAGCGGATCTTGGCGAATTTGGATGCGGTTGTAGCGAAAGCTCTCGCCGTCCGGGCTGAGGTACTCCGGAGAAACCTGATCCGAGACGTCGTAGTAGCTGACGAAGCAGACCTCGTCTTCGCCGTTCGGAGGAACCTCCCATTTCGGCATGCGGATCTGCACACCTTCACCGGGCGGCGGCGGCTCGAGCGGATCGATCTCGATCGGCTTCGCCGGCGGCAGACACGCGTCGAGCAAATCACCGGTAATCGGCAACACTCCCTCGCGAGGCGCACCGGCTTCGATCCACTCGCGCATCGCCTCGAGCTCGTCGACGCTCAGAGGCGCGACTCCGATCGGCATCGCTCGCAACGGAGCTTCCCATTGGTCGGGCAGTGTCGCCGCGGCGAGGTTGTACCAGAGCAGACTCTGCTCCTTCTGTCCCGGGACTACCAGCGAAAACCCATCGACTGTCTGAGCCGGCGCGTCGACCAGCGCTTCGTAGGATCGGCCTTCCCGTAGGTCGAGGCCGCCCTGCACCGCCGCACCGTGACAACTAGCCGCGGTACATCCCTTGTTGTCGAAGATCGCCTCCTGGATCAGCTCGTAGGTGCTGTCGAACTGTCGGTCGCAGCTCTGCTGCGCCACCGCCTGCCCGCTGTACAGCGCGACCAAGAATCCAAACCAACCAACAACAACGAAACGGGTCATCGGAGCTCCTTCCACGCATCACGGCGAAACCGACTGCCATCCAAGCCACCAATCAAGCTACTGGTCGGTACAAACAGAGGCAAGATCGTCCGACCGGGCCGTGGCTTCGAGATTAGAATCGAGGGTCTCGGGGTCAATCCCGCCAGTCCGCAGTTTGACCGCCGTCCGCCCTCCGTGAAACGTTGCGCCGCGTCGCCGATCGACCGGGGTCGAAATCTTCGCAAGAACTTGCGAGTCGTGACACTCGATGCGCCAACTGAGCTTCCTACACGACAGTCTCGCCATATATGGCGGTGGAGAAAGCGTATTATTGCACGTCGCGGACTTGGCGCATGGACGTGCGAAAGCAGCCTTGGGTCTTCTTTGGGACGGCGGCGAGGACGAATTGGTTTCGCAAGCTGCCCGACGCTTCGACCCGATCTCCACTTTCGGTTTCCCAGCAGCGGCGCCGCGCCCCGCAAGCTTTCTCGCCTACCGGGCGGCAACCAGGCGGCTGCACGCTTGGCTGGATGGCCAACGCCCGTCAGCGGTGGTCGCCTTTGCCCTCAGGGCGGCGCTGTACGCCGCCCCGTGGGCGCGACGCAACCGGGTACCGCTGGTGTGGGTCTGTCAGCAAGAGCTCCCGCTGTACGAGTCCCGCTCCGAGGCATGGAAGCAGGCACTCCTACTGCGCTTTCTGGCGCGAGCCGATGTGACCGTCGTCGCCCTTTCGGAAGCGGGTCATGGTGCGCTGGCGGCCACCGGCATTCGCTTTCGGTCGCTGCTTCTGATCCGAAACGGCATTGATGTAGAAAGCTTCGCCTCCGCGAGTATGAGCGAAGACGACAAGCAGCGCTGGCGGCGCCAGAACGGCATCCCGGTCGGAGATCTCACGGTCGTCTGTATCGCCCGTCTCGACCCGATCAAGGACCACCCGACTCTGCTGCGGTCGATTCGCCTTGCGCGCGATCGAGGTACGCGCGTCGCCCTGGCATGCGTCGGCGGTGACACATCGTCGAGCTTCGGACGGCACCTGCGCGACCTCACCCGACAGCTTGCAATCGAAGACCAGGTTCGCTGGGCCGATCACCAAGAGGACGTTCGCCCTTGGCTCGGCATGGCCGACCTAGCCGCCATGCCGAGCTTGCGCGAATGCGCCAGCCTCGCGCTGATCGAATCCGGCGCTTGCGGGTTGGCGATGATCGGGAGCAACGTAGGTGGCATCCCCGAAATCGTCCGCCACGGAGAGACTGGATTGACGTTCGAGCCCGCAAACCACCGTGCGCTGGCCGATGCTCTCGTCGACCTCGCCAATCGGCCCGCGCGGCGACGAGAGATGGGAGAAGCCATGCAAGCCCTGGTGCGCAGTCGGTACGACCATCGTCACTGCGACGCCGGCTGGCGGGCACTCTTGGACCGGCACCTGCCGCCGGACGGTACCGGGTGAGCCAGCCGGTGCGAACGCGAAGCCTCAGGGGTAAGTTGGCTCGGCAACTCGGCGCGAGCGGGGCTCTCTCAGCTTTGCGCCACCGCAACGCCGCTCACGGACGTATTCCCGTCCTCGCACTGCACCGAGTCGCGGGGAGCAGCCGCGACCGATTGCCGATGGCAATCCCCGAGTCCCAATTCAGCGAGCTGGTCACGCAGGCGACTACACGTTTCCGAGTTGCCTCGTGGAGAGAATGCCAGGCGGCGATCGCGCGCCGAGACAAACGTCCCCACCTGGCCTTGACCTTCGACGACGGCTGCGCGGACGGCTTCGACGTCGCTTGGCCCATCCTCCGTCGACACGGCGTCACCGCCACCTTCTGCCTTACCACGAGCTTTATCGACGGCAACCAACCGCTCTGGTGGGAAGTCGTTGCCGCACAACACGACGCCGCTCCGTCTGTCCCGCTCCTCCGCTCCGGCGAGGCGAGCTACGGCCCCGAGGCGGAGGCAGAAATCCATCGGCTGAAGTCGCTGCCGGCCGCGGAGTGGCGACGCATCGTTGACGAGGCGCGCCGCAAAGTCGAAACCGGCTCCGAGCTCAGCCCGGCGCTCTCGTGGGAGCAGGTGCGGACGATGGCCGACGAAGGCGCGGAAATCTTGGCGCACGGACACAGTCACGCGATCTTGACGAAGTGTGACGACCACGAGCTGACCGCCGAGCTCGAGCAGTGTCGCGCGGAGATCGAGTCGCACATCGGGGAGCGTATCGAAGGACTCGCGTATCCGAACGGCGACTGCGATCGGCGAGTCGTAACCGCTGCCGCGAAGGCCGGCTATCGCTTCGGGCTGTCGATGGACCCGGGATATGCGCGGCGCGGCGGCGATCCGTACCGCGTCCCCCGAATCCCGGTCGAGGCCGCGACCTACGAGGTCGACGGAGAGTTCTGCTGGGACCTGTTCGAGGCCGAGATTTCCGGCGTATTCGACGTACTCTTCATGCGACGCCTAAGAGCCGCCCACGGCTAGTGTCCCGAGTCGCTCCTACAACGAATCCATATCGCCTGGCACACATTGCCAACGCCCTACATCCTTCACGCGGGAGGCCTCCTCGTCACCAGCGGAGCCGATTTCCGACTTCGGAGCGACGGTCGCGGCAAAGAACCAGACCTCGCTCGGACGTATCCGCATGCCCATCAGCCGCAGCAGATCCCAGTGCCGCCACCCCGGCGTCGCGGAGAACTCCAAGGTCTCGCAGCCAGCTTCCCGCGCCACCGCGACCGCTCTACAGACCAGGCTGATCGCCACCCGACGCGGCGCAACCGGAGCCACCAGATCCATCAGCCAGGCCCGCGGACCCGAGGTCCGCACGACGCAGTAACCCAGCGGATCGCTGCCGCCGTCGCTGGCTGCGATCGCCGTGTAAGGCGATTCCGGGTGGTCGAGATATCTCCAGTTCAAGAACGTTGCGTTGCGCGGGCACCAATATCCGTCCCACGCCATGAAGCGTGCGGTGACCCCGTCGAAGCTCGTATCGAATCGGCGCAACACGTCGCTAGCGACCACCCCTCCGCTGCGTTCGAGCAGCCCGCGCCATAGTCCCTGAAGCGTGTCCAGTGAACGCCCGGCCATCGCCGCCGCCGCGCCTGGCAGCCCCTTGCGCTCGAGCACGGGCGCAGATCGCAGCGGTAGGACGGCAAGCGGCAGAGCACCGACAGATGTGGTGCGTTGATGCTTCTTGCCTTGATTGCGAGTCTTCAAGTTGGGCCAACCGATTCCGTAGTACCGCCGATCGTGCTCCAACGCCTCCCCGAACTCGTGGTTCAGCCGACGGAGCCCCTGCCGCTGCCATCGACGCCGCGTCGCAGAGTCGCCGCCATTGTTTCCATCAACCGCCTTCGAGCCGACTGCCATCGGCCATGGAAACTGAGAAACACAGGATGCGATCGCACCGCTCTCGCGCTCTCGAATGACGACGACCCTCGCCAGACCGTGTGGATTCCTCTCGTAGCGCCATGCGAAGAGATCGCGCGACCTCGCCTGCCCAAAGGCGTCGTCGACGACATCATATACTTCCGGAAGGTCCGAACGATCCGCGAACGAAACCTCAAAGCGAGGATCGGAGCTGACATACGGACTCTTGCGGTCGCGCCACTGACGGTAACGTCCGTCCGGGTCCCCCAATACAGGGAGTGACGGAGCCTGCAAGGATGCGTGTTCTTTCGCAGTCTTCTGTGCTTTCACTCGATTCATGAACTCAATCGGTACTCCCTCGCGATTCGCAGTCGCCATCGCCGCGCTTGTTGTCGCCGCCCTCCAGCTCTCCATGACCGCAGAGCCTTCGCATGCACAGGGCGATGGCAACGCTACCTGGCGACTCGACTCCAATAACTGGGAGCAGGCCCGAGAGCTACTCCCCGAACAAGTCCTGCGTCGCGTCCAGGCGGGCGACTACTGGTTCGATGTGAACCCGGTCGATCCGGCCAAATTCAAACGGAACTATTCGCAGGCATTCTGGACAGCCAGCGAGGGCAATCGGGGAAAGTTCGCGCTCGACGCTGAAACTTGCGGCCTGGTCGATATCGCCACCGGAGCCATGCCGACCTACTTCTTCGGTTTCCCGTTTCCGGCGATCGATCCGCAAGATCCGCAAGCCGCATGCAAGATGGCTTGGAACTTCCAAGCCGCCACCTACATGGGCGGGGGCGGAGGTGCACGCTTCACGCTCAACGGCATCGACACCAGTGGAGAGTTCAAGCGGCTCAAGATGGAGATCCACGGGCAGTCTTTCCTCGG
This sequence comes from Candidatus Binatia bacterium, assembly GCA_028282445.1. GTDB lineage: Bacteria > Desulfobacterota > Binatia > HRBIN30 > CADEER01 > CADEER01. The sequence continues at coordinate 7,584 of JANQHZ010000828.1, forward strand.
CCGACATGGCGGCCCGATCGACAACCGCGAGAACCTGCGCTCGACCGGGATCGTCAACCTGCTCGAACCGCTCGACATCGACGGCGTCGCGGGCCTCAGCAAGACCCCCAACGATTGGACGACGCAGGACAAGGTTTGGTTCTACGTCCCGGCGACGCGCCGCATCCGCCGAGTCAACGCCGCCACTCGCTCCGATCCCATCGCCGGACTCGACATCTTCGCCGACGACCTCAACTGCTACGGAGGGAAGGTCGAATACTACAAGTGGAAGCTCCTCGGCGAGGGGCAAGTCCTCGCTCCTATGCTCGGTCCGGAGCCATTCGTGATCGAGAAGACCAGCGACAGCCGCGGCAAGGTCGAGATCCCGTACTTCACAGCCGCGTACGAAACTCCCGGCGCCCAAGGCGTCCCCTGGCTCATCGTCGAAAATTTGGTCCTGGCGCCGCGCCCGGTCTGGATCATCGAAGGGAAGTCGATCGATCCGTACTACAACTTCGGCAAAGTCGTGATGTACATGGACAAGGACCTGTACCGAATCTACTGGAAGCTGGTCTTCAATCGCGCCGGTGAGTACTTCTACAACGCGATGTGCGCCTACCACTGGGCGCGTAGCGCAGACGGTACTTTCTCCGCGGTGGCGCAAAACCTGACGGTCGGAGTCAACGACAAGACGAACCGCGCCGCGCTCGGCGGGCGTTACAGCTCGCAG